>QHRJ01000235.1 GCA_003220075.1 Verrucomicrobiota bacterium | reverse complement strand
GGCGTCTCTTGAATTTTATCGGAATAGCGAGCGAATGCTTCGTGGAAGACGCGCGCCAGATTCTCGTCGTGCCAGATGATCATGTCAGTGTCGTTTCTCTTGTGATTATCGTTCTGCCAGCCTTCGTTCCACCAACAAAAGCCAATAATGGCGGGCCATTTCTCCGAAAAAATGTCTGCGAGAGCATCGCGCGCCCATTCTGCGGCATCGCAATGTTTGTTGTGCAAATCAGAACCAAACTCCGCGATGATGATTGGTTTGCCCGGTGCGATTTTGAGTAAACGAGGATATGCCTCACGCATCTTAAAGGCGAAATTTTCCGCGCCATCTTCCATTCTCGGCGTAGTTGGACCATAAGCGCTCAGCGCCACCCAATCGCAATACTTCTCGCCCGGAAAATAATTTTCGAATGCGTTCCACTTTTGCTCCGGCTCATCCAGCCAGTTCACGTGCCAGATCCACTGTAAATTGTCTGCGCCTTCCGCCCGCATCAAATCAACGATGCGACGGTATGCGGCAATGTATTTCGCTGGTCCAACCTTGGCGCCCCCGTTCCATTTGCCATTCCAACTGAACCATTTTCCGTTCGGCTCCGTTCCCCACTCGGTCAGCAACGGCGTGCCGAAATCTTTCGCCCCACGCGCCCAAGCACGGAGATTTTCGTCAAAATCTCCTGCGATAATCTTATCGAGCGAGAAGAATTTCTCGCCGTGAAGCTGATCGACATCGGATCGCAACATTAGGCGCATGTACGGAATCTTTCCCAATTGGCGAATCCACGAACAAATTGCTTCCGGAAATTTGCGTGACTCAAACCAATTATCGGAGAAATAAACCCAGGTCGTTTTTCCGCCGACCGTGTCCTCGTACTGCTTAATATCCTGCGGCGAGACATCATGTTCGGTGGGATCGTGCGTATCGGTGCCAATGCCGCCAAAATAAAATCCGTGATAGAGTTTTCCCGGCGGCGGCGGTGCGACGGGACCGGCAAGAGCTGTGACTGCTGCAAACGTCATCCCAAGCGCAGCGAAACAAAGTCGAGGGATCCCGCAACGCAGCGAAACGCTAACGCAACCCAAAGTCTCGCCATCGCTAAGCATGACCGTACTGTAGCGGCAGTCTATGACCGCCGAAACTCATACCAAACGGCGGTCATCCGCCTCCGTCCACTACGACGAGACGAGTAGACCGCCGCGACAGATTGGCAGGATGACGATCGGCTAAGTCGCCATCGTGTCGCGAAATAGCTTGATGCGGTCGTGCGCGCTTTGAACTTCGGCATACTGCCGCAAAATAATTTCGCGCACAGGTGCGGCGAGATTTTCCTCCTCCATCGCCTGTTCATATTCCTTGACCGCCGAATCTTCTCCTCGTTCGCACTCTGCCAGGATGGCGTGATCGTCGTGTTTCGCGATGACGGACTTAAGATTGATCCAGGCCCGATGCATCGCACCGGCCGCGCTACTGCTGTCCTCGGGTTTGCTTTCGCCCAGGGCCACCGCCTGGCTTTGCAATTCACCGGCAAACCGGGCACGCTGCAGCGAATATTCATTGAAAAGCGATTTAAGTTTCGGATCTGCCACTGCTTCCGCTGCCTGACGAAAACCTTCCTGTCCGTCCTTCAGCGTTTCGATGAGATCGTTAATTGTCGAGATTGTTTCCTTTTGTATAGCCATACCACGGTTTCGCGTGCGGTTGGCATTTCGCGTTCATCATTCCTTGCGCGACGTGCGACAGGTCGTAATTTTTCCTATGAACAAAAAAGGAAAAGACTTAACAAAAGAACCGCCGCGCAGTCCGAAAACGCGGGTGGGCGGCTACGCCATTCTGGGACGCACGATCGATAAATGCCGTGCGTTGCTTCGGGGTAACATCGGCGAATACCATTTCGATTGTCCACTCGATAACATGCTCTTCGGTTTCAAGGGCATTAAGGGCGATGATTTCAAAGCGTTCGTCGAGACCGACGCCGGCGATGATGAAATCGCGAAATGGGTCGATCGCAACGGGATACCGAAAAGGGAAGAAGAAAAGCGGGCTTGGAGTGCGGAAGTGATGAAAGAGAATCCTTACTACAACCCAGAGAAACGGGATTGGTATGTCGAGCAATTGCAACCGCTCGGTCTCGATCCGAAAACGACACCATTGTTCGATTGGCTGGAGACCGACGACAAAGTGAGCTACCAAAAAGCGGCGTAAACTAAGGACAACAATTCATTGGAAGGGGCACGCACGGTCGTGCCCCTTTTTCTTGAATAACCGTCCACTTCTCCGTCAAGTAGCCTCATTCCGGGTTCCAAAAACGAACTCTCGTTGACGGATTGTTCAATCAAAAGATGGGCATTTCACTGAAACCACAGCACTTGAATCGCTATCGTCAGATCGGCTGGCTATTAGCGAAATACGGCCGTTCCGACTTGGTAAAAGAAACGGGCCTGGAGGAAACGCTGACCGCTGAAGAACGCGTAACGCCGAAGGAAGCGGCCAAAGCAGACGAGCTGGCCGCGGATTTGGAGAAACTGGGTCCAACCTTTGTTAAGCTCGGGCAATTGCTCTCCACCCGGGTGGAATTGCTGCCGCGTCCTTATCTCGACGCGCTTTCACGTTTACAGGATGAAGTCGAACCGTTTGGTTTCGACGAGGTCGAGAAGATCATGACCTCAGAGCTCGGAGTCAGAATGTCGAAAGCATTTTCCGAATTCGAATCAACGCCAATGGCTTCGGCTTCCCTGGGGCAGGTGCACATTGCTCGTTTGCGCGATGGACGTCCGGTAGCGGTGAAAGTGCAGCGCCCCAACATTCGCGAGCAGATGGTAGAAGATCTCGATGCCCTGAGCGACATCGCAGAGTTTCTCGATAACCACACCGAGTTCGGCCAACGCTACGAGTTCACCCGCATGCTGGAGGAGCTGCGAAAAAGTCTAATGCGCGAGCTCGATTACCGGCAGGAAGCGCACAACCTGGTGGCCTTTCGCGAACAGCTCAAAGATTTTCCGCACCTCATCGTGCCGGCGCCGATCGCGGATTACAGCACGTCGCGGGTGCTGACGATGGAATACGTTCCAGGCATCAAAATCACGGAGATGAGTCCGCTGGCGCGGATGGAGTTCGATGGCGAAGTGCTGGCCGAAGAACTTTTTCGCGCTTATCTCGATCAAATCCTGATCGAAGGGTTCTTTCACGCCGATCCGCATCCGGGGAATGTGTTCCTGACGCCGGATCATCGCATCGCATTGCTTGATCTCGGAATGGTCGGGCGAATCATGCCGCGTTTACAGGAAGATTTGTTGCAATTGTTGCTCGCAATTTCCGAAGGTCATGGTGAAGACGCTTCACAAATCGCGATTAAAATCGGCCAGCCCCGCCGCGAGTTCGATCAATCCGAATTCAGCCGCCGCATTTCCGAAATCGTAGGACAGCAAAAGACCGCCACGGTCGAGCAAATGCAGGTGGGCCGGCTCGTTCTCGAGGTGACCCGATGCGCGGCCGAATCTCAGATTCGCGTTCCGCCCGAACTAACGATGCTTGGCAAAACTCTGCTCAACCTCGACCAGGTCGGCCGAACGCTCTCGCCGCAGTTCGATCCGAATGCGTCTATTCGCCGCAATGCGGCCGAGATTTTACGGCAGCGGGTGGTCAAAACTTTATCGCCCGGAAATTTATTCAGTGGAGTCCTCGAAGTAAAAGACTTGCTTCAACGATTGCCGGCGCGCTTGAACAGATTCTTCGATGCGTTGGCCAATAATGAATTCAAGGTGTCAGTCGATGCCATTGACGAGAAAACATTGATCGTCGGATTCCAAAAGATCGCGAACCGGATCACAGTTGGACTAATCATTGCAGCCCTGATTGTCGGCGCAGCGCTACTGATGCGGGTGGAAACGAATTTCCGCATCTGGGGCTATCCCGGGTTGGCCATTATATTTTTTCTTTGCGCCGCCGGCGCGGGGATTGTTCTGCTTTTGAACATTCTTTTCTACGACAAGTCAAAGGGTGATTGAACGACGCGCGAGCTTGAATCCAAACCGGCTTCTGGTTCGTCAAACTGAAAGACTCTTTTATGAAATTGACCCTCTTCGCGTTGATCTCATTTCTCGTCGGCGGTTTTCTTTCCGCCCAAACACCGGCGCCGTCGCCGATCTCGAAAATCCCGCTGAAGATTCCAGTACGCGATTTTTTCCGCAATCCGGTCAGCCGCGGCTACGATCTTTCCCCCGACGGTCAGACGATTTCCTTTCTGCAACCGTGGGAATCGCGCCTCAATATTTTTGTGCGTCCAGTGGGCGGCGGTGAGGCGCGTCGATTGACCTCGGAAAAAGACCGCGACATTCAGGAATACTTTTGGAAGGGAAACGATTTCGTCATTTATGGCATGGATGATCGCGGGGATGAAAACTTTCATCTCATGCGCGTGAAGGTGAAGAGCGGCGAGGTGAAAGATCTGACACCGTTTCCGAAAGTGCGTTCCGAGTTAGTCGACGATTTAGAGGATGTTTCGGAAAACGAAATTCTCTTCCGGATGAACAAACGCGATCCGAAGGTCTTCGATGTTTTTCGCCTTAATGTGCCGACCGGCGAAATGAAACTGGCGGCGCAAAATCCGGGTAACATTGACCGTTACATCACCGATCACGCCGGCAAGATTCGCGCTGCCATCACCACCGATGGCGTGAACACGAGCCTGCTAACGCGACCAGACGAGACTGCGCAATTTAAGACCGTGCTAACAACGAATTTCCGCGAGCAATGCGCCCCGCAGTTTTACACCTTCGATAACAAGGCAATTTACGCCAGTTCGAACATCGGCCGCGACAAATCGGCTATCGTGGTGATCGACCCCGAAACCGCGAAGGAGACGCAGCTCGTTTACGAAAATCCTGAGGTCGATGTCGATAGCCTGGCTTTTTCGAAGAACCGAAAGGTGCTGACCCTTGCCTCGTTCGATACCTGGAAACTCGAGCGTCATTTCTTCGATTCTGAAACGGAATTCATCTACAAAACGCTCTCTGACAAATTGCCAGGCTACGAAATCGATGTCGCCGCCCACGATAAAGCGGAAGAGAAGTTCATCGTGGTGGCGAACAACGACCGCACGCCTGGCTCGCGCTATTTGTTCGAGAAAAAATCAGGTCAACTAACGAAACTTGTGGATGTCGCGCCCTGGTTAAAAGAAGAGCAACTCGCGCCGATGAAAGCGATCGACTTCAAAACGCGTGATGGGTTAACGATTCATGGATACCTGACGCTGCCCCTTGGGCGTGAGCCGAAAAATTTGCCGGTGGTAGTAAATCCACACGGCGGCCCATGGGCGCGGGATGTCTGGAATTATAATCCGGAAGTGCAATTTCTGGCCAACCGGGGCTATGCCGTGTTGCAGGTGAATTTTCGCGGCTCGACCGGCTATGGGCGAAAATTCTGGGAATCATCCTTCAAACAATGGGGCCGCACCATGCAAGACGATATCAGCGACGGCGTGCAATGGTTGATTGAGCACGGGATTGCCGATCCAAAACGGGTCGCGATCTACGGCGGCAGTTACGGCGGTTACGCCACGCTCGCAGGGGTGACCTTCACCCCCGATCTCTACGCCGCTGCGGTCGATTACGTGGGCGTTTCAAACCTGTTCACCTTTCTGAACACGATCCCGGCGTACTGGAAACCATATCTCGACATGTTTCATGAGATGGTGGGCGATCCGGTGAAAGATAAGGATCTGCTAACATCGACTTCGCCGGCGTTGAATGCGCAAAAGATCAAGACGCCCCTTTTCGTAGCGCAAGGGGCACAGGATCCGCGGGTGAACAAGGCGGAATCAGATCAGATCGTAAATGGATTGAAGAAGCGCGGCATCGATGTGGAATACATGGTCAAGGAGAACGAAGGCCACGGCTTTCACAACGAGGAAAACAAATTCGATTTCTACGAAGCGATGGAAAAGTTCCTCGACAAACATCTGCATCCCGAAACGGCAGCCGCTTCGAGCGCGACCAGCTCAGGATCGCACTAGGGAAAGCACCGATTTTACGAGTGCCATCGGCATCTCCGCCGATGAGGCATGCGCTGAAACCTGTGCCACGATTGAGGCGTTCTTACGTTTTCACCAACGGCGGCGGCTGGTCTTCCGTTATTCCGGTGTCGACGCCACCGCGCAATTTGCTGTGACCTACGCCGTAAAGGAAATAAATCAGCAGACCAATTCCCAGCCAGACAAAGAAGCGGATCCATGTCTCCAGGGGCAGGCTTAGCATCAACACGAAGCAAAACAAGACCCCGAGAATTGGAAACACTGGACTCATCGGAACGCGGAATGGGCGCGGCCGATTCGCGTCGGTGCGCCGCAAAATGACGACACCGAGGCAAACGAGAATGAAGGCGAAGAGTGTTCCGATATTCGTGAGATCAGCCAACGAACCAATATCGACTACGGCAGCGACGCCGCCGACAAAAACACCCGTCCAAATGGTGGTGATGTGCGGGGTCCGAAATCGCGGATGAATGCGGGCAAAGTATTGCGGGAGCAAACCATCACGCGCCATCGCCATGAAGATGCGCGGCTGGCCTAGCTGAAAGACAAGTAGGACCGAAGTGATGCCCGCGAGCGCGCCCGCGCTGATGAGTGCTTGCGCCCAGGCTCTACCTGCGAATGCCGTTGCGACCGCCGCTGGATCGCCAAAGTAAGTGGTATATTTTCTCATCCCGGTAATAACGGCCGCCATCAATACATAAAGCAGCGTGCAGATGATGAGGCTCGCGATGATGCCGATCGGCATGTCGCGCTGAGGATTTCTTGTTTCCTCCGCCGTCGTGGAAACGGCATCGAATCCGATGAAAGCAAAAAAGACAATCGCGGCGCCGCTCATAACGCCACCGATGCCGGTCGGGACAAATGGATGCCAATTGGTCGGGTGAATCAGGAACGCCCCAAACGCGATCACGAAAATAACGACTGAGACTTTCGTAATTACAATGACATTATTTGTGCGCGCGCTTTCACGAATTCCGTAGATCAAAAGCCACGTCACGGCCGCAACAATCAGCAACGCCGGAAGATTGATTGCAATGGTGTGCCCGGCAATGACCGGAAGCGTCGTCGAAGAATAATTTGCCAGCCCATCACCGCCCTGGTCGATAATCGTATTGGCCGTTTTGTAGTCGTTCACTGCCCACAACGGAAATTTTAATCCCAGGAGACTACCGCACAGCCTGACGAAATAACCCGACCAACCCACGGCCACCGCCATGTTACCGACGGCGTATTCGAGAATAAGGTCCCAACCGATGATCCAGGCGATGATCTCGCCAAGGGTTGCGTACGAATAGGTATAGGCAGAGCCTGAGACCGGAATCATCGAGGCGAGCTCGGCATAACAGAGGGCGGCGAAGCCGCAGGCAACAGCGGCCACCACGAACGAAAGCATCACTGCCGGACCTGCGCCGGGCCGGCCGAACACGAGCGGCGCGTCAGTCGCCCATGATTGAATGAAATTCAATACGGGCGTTTTCCAAACCGACGATTGCAATTGCTCGCCTGCGGCCGCAGTCCCAGCCAAGGCGAAAATTCCAGTTCCAATGATCGCCCCTATACCAATGCAGGTCAGAGCGAATGGACCGAGAACACGCTTCATCTGCCGCTCCGGCGTGGCGGCTTCCGCGATCAGGTGATCAGGATTCTTAGTGCGAAAAAGAGTATTCATTGCCTCGATCGTTCCGCGTGTTTACGCAAGCCATTGCCGCTGCATCGTGGCACTCCATTCTTGATTCGGTCAACGTTAACTTTTTGCGCGCCTCTGGTTTGGCCTGCGATTAGCTACGGAAGGGACGTATGCCCGATGTGCCTGACTTCTTCTCGCTGAACTGCGTCGCTGGCGTTGTTTTCAGCGCGTTCGGTTTCGTCGTCTTCACCTACGGTAAACGAATGGGCTACTGGACGCCGATGCTTTGCGGGCTCGCCTTAATGCTCCTGCCGCTCTTTGTGGCCGATCTTGCCTTGCTTGTCGGCAGCACGCTTCTTGGAACAGCCGCGATTGTTTTCCGGCATACCTAGATCGACAAACCCGGACGCAATCCGGCAACTTATCAGAAGCATCCAACTCAATTGTATGTTGCAGGTGCAACACTCAAATGTTAACTCTTTCGAGCAGCAAAAGATTTGAGTTAGAGAAGGGTGCAAGCTGGTTCGGAGTCGACTGGGGCTGCCGATTTTGTAGGCTGCATCGGATGGACGATCAGTCGCACATTGTCGCGGCAGAGGCTGCGGTCACCGCTGTGCTGGAACCGCCACGCCGGCGCTTCTTCTCGCGCCGGCGCAAAGCGCCGCCGCCGCCTTTCCCCTATTGCGAAAATTGCGGGGCGCCGATGGCTGGACCTTTCTGCGCCCAATGCGGACAAGCCGCGATCGATTACCGCCGCTCCTTTCGCCACATTATTGTCGATGTTCTCGATTCCTTCCTAAATTGGGACTCGAAGTTTTTTGCCACGATCGGATGGCTGATTGCGCGTCCCTGGCATTTGACTAACCAATTCCTGGCTGGGCGCCGTGTGCGTTACGTGCATCCGTTGCGACTTTATCTGCTCGTCAGCATTCTCTTTTTCTTTGTTGTCAACTACTGGGCGAAATCGATTCATGCCGATCAACCGGAAGCAAAAACGTCACCGTCACCCGAAGCCGCCGTTCCGCCGCAACCGACGGCGATCGCTTCACCCGCACCGTCGGTTGGGTCACCGTCTCCGCCCGGCGATTTCGGACCGTTGGTGCAATTTGACAAACCGCCTTCCGACCCGTTCGAGAAATGGCTGGAACAAAGGGCCAAAGAAAAAATGGGCGAGCACGGCAGCAAGATGGCCCTCTTTATCGCAACGCTGTTCAGCAACCTCCCCTACATGATGCTCTGCTGCATCCCGCTCTTCGCCTTCGTGCTCAAGGTCCTTTACGTGCGCAAACGGATCTTCTACATCGATCATCTCGTTTACGCCCTGCACATTCACAGCTTCGCTTATCTCGCGATCATGTCGATCGTGCTGATTACCATCGGCTTGAATCGATCGATCCCCGGCACTTTCGCCGGCTGGATCATCGCGGCGCTCTGGATCACCTTCGCCGCACAAATTTTCCTCTCTATCCGCCGCGTTTATCGACAGGGACGGTTTTTCACTGTCTTTAAATTTTTTCTGGGCGGCTTTGCTTACCTCGTTGTCCTCGCTGTCGCGCTTGCCATCACGTTCTTCATTACAATTGCGTTGCCGTAATCAGTCGCTCCGCTTCCGCCAGCGCCATGTCGATCTTGCCAACATCGGTCCCTGACCCCTGCGCATTCTCCGGTCGCCCGCCGCCTTTGCCGCCAACGATTGGTGCGATTTCCTGAATCAGTTTATTCGCCTGAAATTTTGAGCTGAATTCTTTGGGCACAACGGCAAGGAGCGCGACACGCCCATTGGCCGCGCCTACCAAAAAAATCGGCCCTTTGATTTTTGACTTGAGCGCATCGCCAACCGCTTGAAGCAATTTAGCATCGGCATCCTTCACTTCGGCAATGATGTTGCCTTTCGCCGCATGCATTGTCGCGAGTTCCTTCGCGATATCAGCCGCGCGACTCCTCAACTGCGCCTCACTCGCCTTTGCCCCTCTCTTTTCCCATTCCCGAACATCGGCCTCGAGCTTTTCGAGATGCGCCGCGCGCAGCTCGATCTTGTTGAGCATCGCGCCGGTCTCCGCGTCCTCTTCAAACACCGGCAACGCGGCCACGTCGGATTTCTTGCGCGCAAGCATTTCAAATTTCTTCTGCTGGCGCTCAGCCTCTTCTTTCGCCCACTCCCGCGCCGCATCTCCAGAGACAGCTTCAATCCGCCGAATCCCCGCCGCGATTGCTTCTTCCCTGACGATGCGGAATGACTCGATCTCGCCGGTCCCGCGCACGTGCGTTCCGCCGCACAGTTCCATCGAATAACCATTGAGGCGATCCGCGTCGCCGCCGATTTGCACCACACGGACCGTGTCGCCGTATTTATCGCCAAAGAATTGTTGAATGTCGGAACGCTTTTTCGCTTCGGTATACGGAATTTCCGTCCACGATACCGGATCGTTCTGTACAATTTTCTCGTTCACCAGCTTCTCCACCCCGCGTTTCTGCTCGGGTGTGAGTGCTGCGCTCGAAAAATCGAATGTCAGTTTCTCTGGCCCGACGTAACTTCCCTTTTGGGTCGCATCTGGCGAGACGATTTGGTGCAAAGCCCAATGCAAAAGGTGCGTCACAGTGTGATGCCGCTCGATCGCGCGGCGACGGTCGACATCGATGGAAATGCGAACAGCTTCGCCGGGCTCCGGAGGGCGCCCTTCTGTGAGCGCGGCGCGATGAATGAAAACGTCGCCGCGCTTCTGCGTGTCTGTTACACGAAGCTTTCCAACTTCGGTTCGATCGTGACCAGGAACGTGCAACAATCCATGATCACCGACCTGTCCGCCCATCTCGGCGTAGCACGGCGTGCGATCGAGAACTATGTTAAATTCTGTCGACTTCTGGCCGGGCAGCACCGTTTCGATCACCGACTCGGTCTCGACAAAATCGTATCCAAGAAATTTCGTTGGCGCGATCTGTAGGTTCTCCGTTTCAACGCTAATCGCCTCCTTTTTCTGAGCTTTGCGGGCGCGAGTTCGCTGCTCCTCCATTAGTTTTTCAAAACCGGCGATATCAACGGTAAGACCCCGCTCGCGCGCCATTAACTCGGTCAGGTCGAGTGGAAAGCCGTAAGTGTCGTAAAGTTTGAAAGCGAATCTTCCTGGCATAATCACCCATCCACCAAACGGAGCCACTTTAGAGATATCTCGCTCAAGAAGTCCGATCATTTCGTTGAACTCGTCGATGCCTTTGTCGAGGGTCCTGTTAAACGCTTCTTCCTCGCGTTTGATCGTTTCTTTTATTCGCGACTGATTTGCCCGGATCTCCGGAAAAACATCGCCCAACGTTTTCGCGACAACATCGACGAGCTTGAAGAAGAACGGTTCGTGAAAGCCGATCGCGCGACCGTAACGAACCGCGCGACGCAGGACACGACGCAAAACATAACCGCGACCTTCATTTGATGGGATGATTCCGTCAGCAATCGCGAAACTTAGCGCCCGGATATGATCGGCGACGACGCGAAACGCGATGTCGATCCTTTCCTGCGCGTCTTTGGGAGCGGTCGACGACGGAAGCGTCGAGCCATATCTCTTGCCGCTGAGTTTCTCGATCTCATCGAAGATCGGACGAAAAATATCAGTCTCGTAGTTTGAAATTGTACCAGAAAAATCGGTGAGATTTTTCGTTCCTTGAATGATCGCGGTCACGCGCTCAAAACCCATGCCAGTATCGACATGACGTTGCGGCAATGGTGAAAAAGTTCCATCCGCATTGGCGTTGAATTGAATGAAAACCAAATTCCAAATTTCGATGCAGCGCGGATTGCCGGCGTTGACCAGCGCGCCGCGAGTATCGCCGTCCGGAGTTAGATCGACGTGCAATTCCGAACACGGCCCGCACGGACCGGTATCGCCCATCATCCAAAAATTATCTGTCTTGTTTCCGTTTACGATGTGAATCGCAGGATCCAGATCGGCCTCGCGAAATAATCTTTCCCAGTGATCGTACGCTTCCTGGTCGAACTCCGAGGGCTCACCGGGAGTCGGTTTGTAAACCGTCGCGTAAATTCGTTGCGCAGGAAATTTCCAACGCTCGACGACCAGCTCCCAGGCCCACTCGATCGCTTCGCGTTTGAAATAATCGCCGAAGCTCCAGTTCCCCAGCATTTCGAAAAAGGTGTGGTGATAGGTATCGAGTCCGACGTCATCGAGGTCGTTATGTTTGCCGCCAGCGCGAATACATTTCTGGGTATCGGCCACGCGCGCTGGGTTCCATGATGGTCTTTCCTGCCCGAGAAAAATGGGCACGAACTGATTCATGCCGGCGTTGGTGAAAAGCAGGTTAGGCGCGTCTGGCATGAGCGACGATGAGGGGACAATCGCGTGCTGCTTCTCGCGAAAGAAATCGAGAAAACTTTGACGAATCTCGGCGCCGGTCATGATGCCGAAATTAAACGCGACATTTAGTAAGACGCGAGAATTACCGCAACCCTGGAGGGAGAATAAAGCGCTCCCAGCAGAGCTAGGGCGAAGGTTCAACTGGCACTTGGTTGGTAATCGCCGTTGCTCCCGGCTGTCTCTTTTACCGAGTCCAGGCGATAGAAATCGGGACGGTATGAAAGGTCATGCACTGCGCAAACGTCCTTGGGGAAAATCAGGTCAAGTGTCCAGTCGAATGCGACACGGACCTTTTTGTCCAGGCCAGGCAGCTTGCTGAGGTAAATCGTCCGCCACATCCACCAGGCGAAAAAGCCTGAAAAATTATAGCCGAAGATGCGCGCCACGCCGGTCCGACGACCGATTGAGGCCAGCAACCCGATGGTCTTGAACGAAAATGGTTTTCCAGGCCGGCCCAGGAGTGCCGCTGCGATATTCTGTGCCACGACCTTGCCTTCGCGTATGGCATGTTGCGCGGTTGGCGGATGAGATTTCCCTAGATTTTTGATGTCTGGCA
>QHRJ01000290.1 GCA_003220075.1 Verrucomicrobiota bacterium | reverse complement strand
GTTGCAGTTGCTGGACAACCCCGACATTCTCGTCCGTTTCGATGTCGTCGAAATTGTGTTGGCCGAAGACGGACAACCGCGCTTCGAACTAATCCGCGACGCCTTCCCCCTTTCCGCGCCTTACCGTTACTAACGGTTATTGGAGGGACACGCGCTGTTGAAGCCAAAAGTGCAAAAAGTGAGGACTGACAACTGAGCTAAGTTCCCGGTATGATCTTTGGTTTTCTCAAAGAACGCAGGCGTCGGCGGTTGCGTGCCCAAGCCATCTCGCCGGCGTGGCGGTCCATTCTCGAGCGCAACATGCCGATTTTCCGACGCCTCCCGCGCGAAGATCAAACCGAGTTACTAGAGCATGTCCAAATATTCCTGGCCGAGAAACGGTTTGAAGGCTGCGGCGGTCTTAAACTCACTGACGAAATTCGAGTTACGATCGCCGCACAAGCGTGTCTCCTCATTCTGCATCGTAAGACGGATTACTATCCGCAATTGACCACGATCCTTGTCTATCCATCGGGTTACATTGCCTATGAAAAGCGACATCTTGAAGGCAACATCTGGCAAGAGGGTGAAGAGGGCCGCCTTGGTCATACGGGGCGCCGACTCGGAGCGCTGGTGTTGGCTTGGGACGCAGTCAAACGTGGCGCCGCAGACCCTTACGACGGCGAGAACCTGGTGCTTCACGAGTTCGCTCATCAGCTCGACTTTGAAGACTACGGCAGTGACGGGGCGCCGGCACTCGCGACACGTGCTGAATACGTAGCCTGGGCGCGGGTGATGAGCAGCGAGTTCGAAGCTCTCCGTGCTGCCGTTGAAGCCGGTAGACCCACCGTGCTGGATACTTACGGTGCGACAAATCCGGTCGAGTTCTTCGCCGTGGCAACGGAGGCGTTTTTTGAGCGTCCGCGCGCGCTCCGCGGTCGGCATCCGCAATTGTACGCCGAACTTAGCCGGTATTTTCGCCAGGATCCTACCTGCTATTCGGTTGAGCCGATAAGCGATTGAGCTCGCGTTTTAGACCCAAGACAGCGTTCCCCCGAAATCAATAATCGCGGCGGGTTTTTGCGCGCTCGACCAGACGGGCGCGGGTCATGCGCTCGCGCAGACCACCCTCTTTGACGAATGCTTTCTCCAAATAATGCAGCTGCTGATCGAGCAGGTAGTTTGTCAGCTTAATCAAGCCGATCATCACGTTACCCGCGATGGCTGGATCAAGATGTTCGATGCCTTTCCTGAACGTCTCATAATTAGCGTCGGGCGCACGATTCAGCTGCCGGAGACGACGAGTGTAAGAATGATCCTTTGGCCATTCCGCGATGCCACGGAGACGAAGGAAGTCACGGTAGTCCTTAAGCAGCTCCTCGAGACTGGCCTGCGCCACATTAGTGAGCTTGATTTCGGTTTCTTTCGAGGTACCCGAGGCGCGACTTGCCTCCAAGATATTCTGTTTGCCCGAGCGCGCCGCCTGGATCATCTGGTCCACGGTGCGGTCGCGCTTTTTCAGGAAGCGCTGGCAAAAGCGAACGGTGCCGTCGTAAACGATGCGCGCTTTCTGAAAGGAGAGGAGATTCTCGTATCCTCCGTGACTGGGAATGAAATGCTCGGCCATGTGACTGTCTGGGTAAATGAAGGGACTAAAGAGACCGAAATGACAAGACGATACCAGTTGACCACATCGAATTGCGCAGGGAAAGCGGTCCCTTTCGTCCTTTCCGTCGTTGAAATCTTGCGGTCAGTAGCCGGGTAGCGCAGGTTCGACCTGCAACCTCCATCAAAGCGGCGCGGCTAACAATTCGTAGGAGAGGACGCTGAGGCAGTAAATCGCCGCCGTTTGCACTCGCAGAATAATCGGGCCGAGGGTGATGGGGCGACAACCGTTGCTCCGGGCAAGATTGAGCTCCGCCGGGGTAAAATCGCCTTCCGGGCCGATGCACATTAGAACACTGGCCGGCCGGACATGATGTTCGCGTTCGTAATCGGCCAGGACCGTTTTTAAATGCACTGCGTCGGATTGAAGGGAACCGATCAAACGAAGTTCAGAACCGGATTTCTGTAGCGGCAGCCGTACCGACTGCATTCGAGAATTTTGTGCAGGCGACACGCCTGCCTCTACACTTAAAAAAAAATCTTTCGGCGTTTTTGGCATCTGCACCGTTGGCAGCCAGTTTTGTCCACATTGTTTGGCGGCTTC
>QHRJ01000289.1 GCA_003220075.1 Verrucomicrobiota bacterium | reverse complement strand
TTCAATTCGAACTAAACGCTTCCGCACATTCTGTCCTGGCAGACTCGGGCCGGCTGCATCAGGTATTTTGGAACATCTTGAAAAACGCGATCAAGTTCACGCCGGTCGGCGGAGAAATCATCGTGCGAACCACCAACCCCGGGACCGGCGAGATTCGTCTCGAATTCATTGATACCGGTATAGGTATCGAATCTCAGTTCCTGGGCTTGGTCTTTGATGCCTTCGTACAGGCAGACGCGGTTCCGAGTTCCGCGTCCAACGGGCTGGGACTGGGAATGTCGATTTCCAAAACGATCGTCGAACAGCACGGCGGGACGATCAATGTCGCCAGTGCTGGGGCAGACCGAGGGGCGACGTTCACGGTAGACTTGGCAACTGTGATCGCAGATTCGGCTGAAGATGTCTCACGGCCGGCAGTGCGATCAGATTCGCACCACATTTATCGACTTCTACTGGTGGAGGATAATCAGGCAACCTTGGAAGTGCTCGGGCGTATACTGCGCAAGCAAGGCCACGATGTCGTGACTGCGAGCACGGTGGAAGCGGCTCGCGACTTTGCCGCGAATCAGGAGTTCGACCTCGTCATCAGCGACATCGGATTGCCCGATGGCAATGGCATCGACCTAATGAATGAGCTTACGCATGACTACGGCCTGCGCGGGATCGCGCTCAGCGGTTATGGAACGGATGAAGATCTCGCCCGCACAAAGAATGCAGGCTTCATCGCGCATCTGGTAAAGCCAGTCGACGTCGATCGACTGAATCGCGTCCTCGAGCAAGCGGCGCCAGCAACGTAAGCATTGAATGTGGGCCTCTACGGCCGCTTCGTCTCAGCCTCGCCCTTCGGTTTTACTGTAACTTCCTGCGCGACGTCGTACTCCGGTTTAGTTGCGCCCGTGAGCCATTTGTCAAACCAGCCGACGATGTGCTCGAGCCGTTCGACCCGGTGCCACGGTTGCCCGGAGCGGGAGAGTTCATGGGATTCGCCCGGGAACTTCACCATCACCGTCGGCACTTTGCGAAACTTGAGGGCGCGGAACATTTCCTCGCCGCCCGCCCCAGGCGGCGTGCGCGTGTCACTTTCACCGAGCACGAACATCATCGGTGTCTTCACGTTCTTAATATAACTGATGGGCGAGCGCGCCTTGAAATCGTCGGGATCATCGAAGGGCGCGGCTTTGAACCAGTTCGGTTGAAAGAGGGTGAAGTCGGCGGTGTACCACCAATGTTCCCAGCTCGCGATGTCGCGCTGAGCGACGCCGGCGGCAAACCTCTGTGTGTGGGTGATCACCCAGTTGGTGAGCAAGCCGCCTCCGCTGCCGCCAGTAACGCCAAGCTTTTTGTCATCGACGTAACCGCGCTTGATCACTTCGTCGACGCCGCGCATGAGATCCTGATAATCATCGCCGGGATAATGATATTGAATCACGTTTCCGAACTCCTGGCCGTAGGTGATGCTGCCGCGCGGGTTCGGATAAAGCACAATGTAGCCCTTGGCCGCCATCCATTGAAATTCGTGCTCGAAAATCCAGCCGTAAGCCGCATGGGGACCGCCGTGGATGTTCAAGATAAGAGGATATTTCTTGTGCGGGTCGAATCCGGGCGGCTTTTGCACCCACGCCTGAATCTTCTTTCCGTCGAACGTCTGAAAGGTGATTTCCTCTGGCTCGGTCAGGTTCAATTGCGACCAGAGCTCGCGATTGACGTCGCTGAGTTGCTGCTGTTGCGCGTTGGAATCGACCAGAAATAAATCGCCGATCCGCGTAGGCGTCGAGATCAGGCAAACAATCTTCGAGTTGTCGGCTGTTGCGCGGAAAT
Organism: Verrucomicrobiota bacterium; assembly: GCA_003220075.1. Classification (GTDB taxonomy): domain Bacteria; phylum Verrucomicrobiota; class Verrucomicrobiia; order Chthoniobacterales; family UBA10450; genus AV69. The sequence continues at coordinate 673 of QHRJ01000289.1, read as the reverse complement.
TCAGCACAGCCTGGTCGCCTTTGGTAATTTCCGTCAGCGCCCCGGTGGCGGCGTCAAAGCGCCCGAGATTGGTTCGGCCTTCCCGTCCGAAAAGTTGGAGGATGGTCTTGCTGTCCGCGCTCCAGATGGCCGGGTTGTTGCCACCGGCGCGGGGCGGCGCCTGATCACCGAACACGCCTTGTCCGACATCGTAGTCAAAATGTGCAGTGAGGTTCCGTGGCTTCGCGTCCTTCGCTACGTCGAGCACCCACAAGTCCGGCTCAGTGTAGGAATTTACCGGTTCGTTTTGCGAAGCGACAAAAGCGAACTGTTTGCCATCGGGGCTAAGGGTGAGACCGTTCACACCCAGATCAATTGTCGTTAGTTTTGTCGGTTCGCCGCCGCTTGCTGCCACCGAGTAAATCTCCGTCTTTGGCAGTTCGTAGTAAGGCTCATCTACGTGAAGTGAAGGAAAAAAAATCTGCGCTCCATCACTCGACCAGATCGGATCGGTTTCGTCGAAACGGCCCTTCGTCAATTGCTTCGGCTGCACTTTTTCGTCGGCAGTTTTCGGCGCCGGAATGGTCCAGATATGCTGCGGCCGTTTGAAATCAGTATTTCCCTCGTTGTCCTCGCGATAGACGGCGTGGATAACGACCAGCACATCGCTTTCGCGTTCCTCATCTGTGTCCGC
>QHRJ01000288.1 GCA_003220075.1 Verrucomicrobiota bacterium | reverse complement strand
CTCCGTGCACTGGTCTTCGATTCGGTCTTCGATGTTTATCGCGGCGTGGTCGGTTACGTGCGCGTCGTTTCCGGAAAAATGGAATCGTCCCAGGCGATCAAATTAATGCGCAATGACGCGCGTTACGAGATCAAGGAAGTAGGCGTGTTCACTCCCAAGATGTATCCACAACCGCGATTAAATGCGGGTGATGTCGGTTATTTCATCGCCAACATCAAATCGACCGCCGATATGAAAATCGGCGATACCATTACCGACGCGCGCAATTCAGCGCGGGAGCCGCTGCCCGGTTTTCAGGAAATTCACCCGATGGTTTTCAGCGGAATTTACCCGATTAACACGGGCGACTTTGAGCATTTGAAAACCGCCATCGGCAAACTGCGATTGAATGATTCGGCCTTCGTTTACGCCCCGGAAAGTTCGGTGGCGCTGGGATTCGGGTTCCGCTGCGGGTTTCTCGGGCTGCTGCACATGGAAATTATTCAGGAGCGATTGCGTCGCGAATACAACATGGACATCATCGCTACCAGCCCGAGCGTGGTTTACGAAATCGAAACGACGCGTGGCGAGACCATGCTGATCGATAATCCCGCGCACCTGCCCGATCCAAGTTTGATCGAAGAAATTCGGGAGCCAATTGTGAAAGCCTACGTGCTTTGCCCGAACGAAAACATCGGGGACATCCTCCAACTCATCCTCGAGAAGCGTGGGCAAATGGACCACACCGAAACGCTCGATGCGCGCCGGGTGATGTTGCACTGCGAATTGCCGCTCAACGAAATTCTGGTCGATTTTAACGACAAGATTAAATCGATCACCCGCGGCTACGGCTCAATGGATTACGAGCATTCCGGTTATCGCGCGGCGAAACTAGTGAAGCTCGATCTGTTAGTGAACGGCGAACCAGTCGATGCTTTCTCGACCATCGTGCACAAGGACCGGGCAGAGGGGAGGGGACGACAGTTGGCAGCGAAGCTAAAAGAAGTAATTCCTCGCCAGCTTTACCAGGTCGCAATCCAAGCGGCGATTGGTGGCAAAATCATCGCGCGCGAAAGCGTTTCGGCATTGCGCAAAAACGTGACGGCAAAATGTTACGGCGGCGATATTACACGAAAGCGCAAACTCCTGGAGAAGCAGAAGGAAGGTAAAAAGCGGATGAAAAGTATTGGACGAATCAATATTCCCCAGGAAGCATTTATTGAGGTGCTGAAGGCACAGTGATTCGCTCCGTTATCCCGAGCGCAAAGTCGAAGCGTCCGCCTTGGTAACCCTTTAACTTTTAACGTTGGCTTGCGCTGGCATCAGGAAAACTGCCGCGCAAAGAAACGCGAAGATCGCGCCCGCGCCGGTCCATTCCCAAAAGCCGAGATGCCAGAAAACAGAATGCCGTAGAGAGTTCCGAATCGAACCGGCCCACGATGGTTCCAGCCCGGTGAGCAGCAACAATGCTTCACTGCCGAATAATCCGATCAGCGGCAGCAGGGTCACCAGCGACCAGATCCAAAACACGGTGGCGGCGGTCGAGTTTTGAGCGCGGCCATTCCATGCGCACCAGCACCCACACAACATCGCCACCGCGAAACATCCGGCGGCGGTTCGGCCCAGAAGTTCGTGTAGTCGTCGAATTCCGAATGTCTCGTGGACATGCTGCGGGACAACAAAGCAAGCACTAATCAGCGCAACGATTCCGACGATAAACGCGGCCGCGCTCATTTTGGCCATGCGTGGTGCGATCGATTGCAGGTGTCGGCGCAAGTGTTCGGCAAATGGCAGCATCAAGACGGCTGTGAGAGCGAGGCCCGAGGCGGCGAGCCAATAGTGGCGAGGGTTATCTCGTGGAGAAAGCAAGCTGGAGATCACCCGGTAACGCCAATCGTAATTGTCTGGGAACATCCACGCACTCAGGCTCAGGGTTCCGAAGAAAGACAAAAAAATGAGAGCCAGCAACAGAACCAACGTCGATCTTCGATAGAACATCGGTGACAAAAGGATCGCACTACGCAGCGCGCCTCGCAATTTGCTGAAATCCGGGAGGCGATTCGGATTTGCAAAGCGTCATGATCGAGTAGCTTTCGCCGCATGTTTCGGTCGCGCTCCATCAAACATGCCCGGCTGCTTATTCGCCATGCGGAGAAACTGATACGCTACCGGTGCGATGTCCT
>QHRJ01000287.1 GCA_003220075.1 Verrucomicrobiota bacterium | reverse complement strand
GCCAGATTGCGATCAAGCCGACCCTGCGCCAGCCCGGTAGTGATACGGGCCAGATTCTCAATCAATCCCAGCCGCAACATGATCGGCACAGCCCAGAGCTCGCCTAGTTTCAGCGGCGCCACCGTCTGATACGCGGCCACGAACGCGCTCAGCGAGTCTGCGTCGATCTGCGCATCGACGTGCGCAATCAATTCCAGAACGATGTCGTAAACGCGCAAGAATCCAACAGGCGAACCATTGGCCAGTCGGGGCAATTCGCGGCTGTATTGCTCCGGCAGATGCCGACGAGCCAGCTGGATCTGGTCTTCGATCAGATAAAAATTATCGAGCAGCCATTCCGCCGCAGGCGTGACGCGCCGGCTTTGATCCACCGCCAAGGTCGCGCGATTAAAAGCGCGCAGCACTTTCTCATTCTGATCCAGCCGCGTGAGCAGCCGGGCGGAAGTGCGGCCGGCGACGAGCTTATGTTGCGCCGCGATGGCTTGGGCATGGCGTGCCAGTTGTTCAACGCCAAATAACTCCGCCCGCAAGGGCAGCTCGCGCGCGCGCGAGCGCCGCGGCCATGACCTGGCCGGTGCGGTTTTAGAGCGCGGAAACTTGGTCAGCATCACGTTAGGATTCGTTCCTCAGCAGTGGTGATACCAAAACTTATTTTGCCCGCGCTCCCTCTGCATGCGCATCATATCCGCTCGCGCTCGGTCGGGCTGAAGTTGGGGTGATCGCGCTACTGGGTTACCCCGGCCCCACGCCACCGGACTAACAGCAGCGAGATAATTGCCGATTATTGCGATTACAACAGCGAGAGAGAAATGTTTCACCGCGCTATGTAAGTAAAGTCATCGAACAACATCACGCTGTCAGCCTTTGTCCAGACGCCCACTTTCCGGCACATGTTCTGACGCGTCTGAGACAGTCGTGAGAAGAGACATCGCGGCAAGTGTAAGTCTGGCAGGGCTTGATCGCTGTGCGGGCTTGCGCTCTAGTACAAATCCTAGCACAACGCTGATCTTTGGTGTGAGCTACCAAGTGAGCCAGGGTGGCGAAATTGGCAGACGCGCCAGACTTAGGATCTGGTGCCGAAAGGCGTGCAGGTTCGAGTCCTGTCCCTGGTAATCATTTTTTGGTGAAGGAGCCGTTGCCTTCGTCGAGGTACTCGGCGGTGGAATAGCGTGAAACGTGGAAGGTTTGTTTCCAGCGACCATCACTGAAGTCGCGGATGACTTCAAAGGTTCTAGTCGGCACTTCGGTGGAAGGCTTTTCCGGAAAGTTTCGTCGGGCTTCGATCAAGCCTCGGCCATCTGCTTTATAAGAGAGAGGCAGATCCAATATCGCCATTACCTCTGGGGCAATGTCGACGTTCGACGTCGGCAGTTTGTCTTCAAAACCAATTTGGAAGTCTGGACCCGCAGCATTGAGCGTGTTGTGAATATCGAACGGACTTAGGCTTGCGTGCGTCCCCTCACCTGCCTTTCGATACCAATCTGCATCGATCATGCCCGCGACACCAAACTGATTTTGCGTTTGCCCATCGCAGCGAAACGACATCACGATGTCAGCGGCGTTCGGTGTGTCTAGCCGTGCGGCGTTGAGAGGGAACGTCCCATCCAGTTTGTCGCGGGCGAAAATAACGCCCGCGAAATCGCCGTGTTGCAACCAATCGACCAGCCGCTGGGTTACTGCGCGATCGTGATCACGCACATAAAATAAAACGGTGCCACCATTTCCGCAGACGAGGATATCGCCGGGTGTGGGCGTTTCTGAGAATTCTTTAGCGGCATGGAAGCCGGCCCTGTTCAAGAGCGCGACGATATCGATGGAGCGGCGGATGGTGGAGAAGCCGTGATCGGAAACGACGAAGAGATCGGTGGAATCGCGAACTTTTTTCTTTTCCAGCGCGCCCAGCACCATCGCCAGGTCATGATCAACCGCTTTGACGGCAGCAAGCGCTTCGGGCGAACCGGGCGCATAGTTATGTTCTGAAAGATCGGGCTCGCTTAGCCAGAGAAGCGAAAAATCGGGAATATCGTCGCGCCAGAAAAATTCGGTAAGAGCGCGAGTAGCAAAATCATTTCGCTGCGCCGCCTTTGCCTGCGGATCATCGGGAATCGGCCCGAGCAATTTTGTCATTTCCTCGCGCGCAGAGGGACCAAGCGGCGCGGCTGCGAAAATCGTGAGTGGTTTTCCTTTTATTCGGACCGCAGTCCAGTCGTTGTCGCGGTCGAAGAGCATCGCGACGGATTTCGCTCCCACCAGGGCGACTTTCTTTCCCCAGGCTGTCGCGGATTAATCGCGGGACGAAACTCGGTATTGGCGGCCAAACCGTTGCGATTCGGATAGCAACCGGTGGCGAGAGCGGCGCCATTCACATCGGTCGCGGTTGGATAAACGGCGTGATGATTGCGAAAGCGAACGCCGTTGTGCGCCAATTTCTCCAGAGTGGGCGCATATTTTTCGGTAACGAAATCGGGGCGCATGCCATCCCAAACGACAAGGACGACGTGACGCGTCTTCGCTGCCGATACGTCTGCCGCCACAGAGGCGGGCTGAGCCGACAAAGCCGGGATTACGATCAGAAGGAATTTTCGGAAGCCGATTTTCAACAGCGCGATTTTCGGCTGAAGCAGTCAAGTTGTCATCCCGAGCGAAGTCGAGGGATTCCATCGCGAAAGCTTAAACGTAACGTCGCGTGATCCCTTGCTCCGAGCCGGACTGGCGTTTTCGCTCGGGGATGACATTGTTGCTTGCGAGCGCGAAACGAGCCGCTAAAAATCGTGCTGTGGCCCGCCACCTTCAATCGCGCAACAGCAAAGTCTCGCGTGAGATCGAACGGAAATTTTTGTTAACAAAACTGCCGCCAAATCTGCGGCGTTTCCACAGTCGCACGATCGAGCAAGGTTATCTCTCAGTGAAAAGCGACGGCACCCAGATTCGATTGCGAAAATCGGGCCGGCGTCACTCGCTCACGATCAAACGTGGTCGCGGTTTGTCGCGGCAGGAAATCGAAGTCGATCTCACCCGCGACCAGTTCGAAGAGCTGTGGCCAGCGACGGCGGGCCGCCGTTTAACCAAAACGCGCTACGATGTTCCGTTTGGCAAGCACACGATCGAGATCGATGTTTATCGTGGCCGCAACGAAGGGCTGGTCGTCGCGGAAGTAGAATTCAGGGACGAGCGCGACTGCAGGCGCTTTCAGCCGCCGGAGTGGTTTGCGGCCGAAGTGAGCGGGAAATCGCGTTACAGCAACGTGCGGCTGGCGCGGGAGTGAAGCGATGAGTTTTCAATTGCGACGCAATCAAACGTTGGGCGCGAATCTGCAGCGAGTTTGTCGAAAGCAGGTTGAGGGCGCGCTGGAAATCGTGCGCGGCGAAAAGGAGGCAAACGATACGCCCGTGCATGAGACGAGGAAACATTTGAAAAAAGCGCGAGCGGCGTTGCAGATGGTCTCGGATGAAATTGGGCCGCGTTTTAAAAAGCAGGATCATTGTTTTCGCGACATTGCCCGGCTGATTTCCGATGTGCGGGACGCGGAAGTGCGTTTGCAAACGGTGCGGCAATTGCAGAAGATAACCCGGCGTACTTCGCAGCAGACATTTCGCAAAACCGAGGAGCTGCTTCTGGCGGAGCTGGAACATTTCATGGCAGCATTTGCGGACTGGCAAAAGCAGGCGGCGCCGCCGTTGGAAAAGTTGCAGGAAGAGATCGAAGCGTGGCCGGTCGACAACCTCGATTGCAAAAACATTCGCTGCGCCGTGCAACGCGCGTACAAAGCCGCACGTCATGCGCTGGCCTGCGCCAAAAGCAAACCAACGCCGGAAAATTTTCACGAATTTCGGAGCGAAGCGAAACGGCTGCTTTATCAACTACGCATTTTACGACCAATCAATCCACTCGTAATCGGCGCGCTGATCGATGATCTCGATTCAGTGGGCGAGGTCTTTGGGCGATCGCACGATCTGTATTTCCTGGGCGAACGATTACGGCGGGTTGATTCGCAACCGCCCGCGCGAGAGACGCGGGAATTGGTGGCGGTGATCGAGGCGACCGAAGTATAATTACAAAACCGCGGC
>QHRJ01000286.1 GCA_003220075.1 Verrucomicrobiota bacterium | reverse complement strand
GACCAACTCACCAATGCGCCAAATGTAATCGTCGTTCCATTTTTTACCGCGGACGGCTTGCACAGTTATGAGGACATACCGAAATTGCTCGGCATCGAATGCAGTAGCATGGACGTCTTCCGCAAAAATCCGCGTCGAATTCGGGGGCGCTCCTTGTATTACGGGAAGGCGATCGGGACCGATCCTCGATTTGCCGATGTCATCATTGAGCAGACGCTAAATGCGCGTAACGTGACCCATGCCGGCTAGGGAAAAAGCGAAATCGCGCCGAAGACCGGAGACGCCGTTCCGGCACGATCGCAAAGGCCGAGCACTTCAGGAAATTGGCGCGACCATCGTCGCTGGCGGGAAGGGCCACGATGTGGTGGAAGAGATCGCCGAATTGGTGCAACGCACCTGCAAATATCGCTGGGTCGGCGTTTACAAAATTAAGCGAAACGATTTCGTCATCGAAGCCGCGACCAACAAAATGAAGCCGGCCTGCCCGCGATTCCCAGTCACGCAAGGATTGAGCGCCAAGGCAAAGGAAGAGCGCCGCACCGTGATGGTCCGCGACGTGCGCAAGGAGCCGTGTTTTCTGCCGAACTTTTGGTCAACAAAATCAGAAGTCGTCGTGCCCATTATCGATGACGAACACGATCGGGTTCTGGGCGTGATTAACGTGGAAAGCGCGAAGGTCAACGCCTTCGACAAATCGGATCGCGAGTTTCTCGAAGGCGTTGCGCGGATTATCTGGCGCGCTCTTCGGTGAAGGAATCCGAGCGACTGCTCCACTCGTTAGTTGCGGGGAAAATTTCGCGGATCGGACAACTGGAAATTTCACCGTCTGAGGGTGGATTTATTCTGTGTCATCGCGAGGACGTCGGGCGAACCGATCTGAAAAATTACGAAATCGACGACGCACTCGAAGTCGCGAAGTTTGACGATGCCAGAAGTTATCGACCGCTGAAGACAGCCCCGACCTTACGGCATGGCTGGAAAATTTTCGCGCGCGACCTTTTGCAGGTCGAGCGAGTAATTGAAGCGATTTATCCGGGCCGGCTCGCGGTCCTGCACGCCTTCAAATCGGGCCAGGTCACCACCACCTCATTGCGTGAGACCTTGAATCGTCAGAGTGGAATATATCGCGTCGCCAGAAAAATCTCCGAGCAAGAAATCGATGGGCTGGTTGGAGATTTTTGCCGGTCTGATGGCGGTTGTTTGCGCACAATCTTATGGAAACGCGATGCTAGCGACAAAATCCCATCGTCGAAACTTCCGTCGGAGAAATTCGACCCGGCCGTGGATCAATATTTGAGTCCGAAAAAGCTGCGGTCAGCGGCGGCGGCTACAGAATCCATTCCGCTGCTATGTCAGGAAGCGTGCAACCTGCTCGTCGCTGCATGCCGCGACGCGGTGAAGACGGAGGGCGCCGCGCCGTCGGCGCCCTAAAAATCCTTAGCCACACAAATATCCTGCGACATGCGGCTCGACGGAGTCTCCCTAACAGCGCCCACCGCAAGGAACACAGGCCTACGGCCTGTGCGCCAAGCGGGCATGTTGCCCGCTTCCGTTGTCCCGTTGCCCTTTATACCGCTGCATCGCAGCGGAGTGCAACTCCGCTGGGCGCACAGGCTACAAGCCTGTGTTCCTTGCGATGATTTTTGGTAGGGCGAGACTCTGTCGAGCCGTGTGAACGTTTGCGGCGGTTATAGACCGCCGCTACAACAGAAAATGATCGTTCGCGCGCGCATGGTGGTCACGATGGACGGCGTGCCGATCCCGAATGGCGCGGTTCGTGTCCGCGGAAATCGCATTGTTGACGTTGGAAAAATTTCGGAACTTGCGTCCGCAAATGATGAAATCATCGATCTCGGGGAGCACGTTCTCTTACCCGGTTTAATCAACGCCCATTGTCATCTCGATTACACCTGTTTGCGCGGCAAAATCCCGCGACAGAAATCCTTCACCAATTGGGTTCGCGTTATCAACGCGGAAAAGGGGATTCTAACAGCCGAAGATTATGTCACATCGATCAACGCCGGTTTTGCCGAAGCACAACGGTTTGGGACGACCACGATCGCGAATTTGACCGCCTTCCCTGAACTGATTGCGAAAATGAATCCACCGATCCGGACGTGGTGGTTTGCGGAGTTAATCGATGTGCGCGAGCCGGAGCGCGCTAATGAGATCGTCGAATCCGCGACTGACTCGCTGAAACGCGCAGAAAATTGGGGCTTGGCGCCGCACGCGCCATTTACTGCTTCCGAAAATCTATCTCGCGACTGCCAGGAAATTGGATTACGCGAAAATATTTTACTGACAACGCATTTGGCGGAATCGGACGAGGAAATGGAAATGTTTCGCGATGCGTCCGGCCCGCTTTACCAATTTATGGAAAAGATCGGGCGCGAAATGACGGATTGCGGGTATGACACGCCGCTGAGAAGATTTTTGAGACGCCTCGGAGATGCGTCTCTAGCGGGTTGGATCATTGCGCACTTGAATGAACTGTCGGAAAGCGATTTCGACTTGCTGAGAGAAATCCAGCACAAGTTCTCCATCGCGCATTGTCCTCGCAGCCACGCCTATTTCGGGCACGTGCCTTTCCAGTTCGAAAGGTTGCAACGACTCGGCTTCAATGTTTGTCTCGGAACGGATAGTCTCGCGAGCAATGATGATTTGAGCTTGTTCGCTGAAATGCGCGCATTTCAAAAGGAATTTCCCAAGGTTCCGGCGGAAAGAATTCTGGGGATGGTGACGGTAAATCCCGCCCGCGCCTTACGGCTGGAAAATGAGCTCGGCAAAATCGGGCGGGGCTTTCTGGCAGATATGATAGCTCTGCCTTTTACAACATCGGAAAGCCTTTACCAAACAATTCTCAATTTCGCAGCGAAAGTTCCATGGATCATGCTCCATGGTAAAACCGTGGCAATCCATTAACTTTTTCCGTGTTTCCTCTTTCTTTTTCTCAAAAGTGAAATATTCTCCGCGCTGCGAATGGCCAAGATCGTAATCATCGATGACGAGCCGGCGATGGTCGAAGTCATTGTCACCCTTTGCCGGGAAAAAGGTCACCAAGTTTTCCCTTTCAACGCCGCGCAGAAAGCGGTCGAGCAAATGGATTCGATTCAGCCCCACGTCGTCATTGCCGACATTCGAATGGAAACAATGACCGGCTTCGACGTGCTCCGGCACGTGCGTGAGCATCTCCGGCAAACCGCCGTGATTTTGATTACCGCCTACGCCTCGGTGGAAACCGCAGTCGAAGCGATGAAGATGGGCGCGTACGATTACGTGACCAAACCGTTCAAGATCGACGAGCTGCAAATGACCGTACAACGCGCCCTCGATTATCAGGCGGCGTTGCGGGAGAACGTTTACCTCCGCAAGGAGCTCAAGAACAAATACAAATTTGAGAACATCATCGGAACGAGCCGAAAAATGCAGCTCGTTTACAGCCTGATTAACAAAGTCGCCGACACCGACAGCACCGTTTTGATCCAGGGCGAAAGCGGGACCGGCAAGGAATTGGTCGCGCGCGGACTGCATTTTAACAGCAACCGCCAGCATCATCCTTTCGTGGCGATCAATTGCAGCGCCTTACCGGAGAATTTGCTGGAGTCGGAACTATTCGGCCACAAAAAGGGCTCGTTCACCGGCGCAGTGGCAGACAAACGGGGTTTGTTTGAAGAAGCAAATCTCGGCACGATTTTTCTCGACGAAGTCAATTCCATGGCGCCGCAATTGCAGACGAAACTGCTGCGCGTTTTGCAGGAGCGCGAAGTGCGGAGAGTCGGCGACAACAAAAGCTCGCCCGTAAACGTGCGCGTGGTGGGCGCGACCAATGAGCCTCTTTTGCCGAAGCTAAAAGACGCGACCTTTCGTGAAGATCTTTACTATCGACTAGCAGTTATCCCGGTTGAGATTCCGCCTTTGCGCGAACGTTTGGAAGATGTGCCACTGCTGGTGAACCATTTCCTGCAAAAGCAGGCTGGAGCCGCCGGCGGCGAGACGAAGAAGATCGATCCCAAGGCGGTCGATATCCTTTGCCATTACGATTATCCGGGGAACGTGCGCGAGCTGGAGAACGCGATCGAGCGAGCCTGTGCTCTGTGCGAGAACGACATGATTCTGCCG
>QHRJ01000300.1 GCA_003220075.1 Verrucomicrobiota bacterium | reverse complement strand
ACGCCAATCATATCTTCGTGGGAGCAAACGCCTACGGCGTCGAGGCCGGCGCTGAGACCTATTTTGGCAAACAGGCGAAAGATCTGACGATCGATGAAGCCGCGTTGCTCGCGGCAATTCCGAAAGCGCCCGGCGAATACTCGCCAACCGCAAACGCGACCAAGGCAAAGGAGCGCCGCGATCTAGTCCTGGATCTGATGGCCAAGAACGGCTTTGCTTCGCAGAGTGAAGTTGATGCGGCCAAAACAAAGCCAATTCAATTGGCCGACTCAGCTTATTACCAGGCGCCCCA
>QHRJ01000234.1 GCA_003220075.1 Verrucomicrobiota bacterium | reverse complement strand
CTGACTGACGATCAGCTTGAGGCCGCGCCAGAGATCTGAGGGCTGAAGGACGCCGGGCGGCACGCTGGCTTGGTTTGGCTGAATCGCGTCGATGCCGTGGATGGCGACGAGGCGGCGCACGCTGAAGACCGCGATCTCGAGCAATATGATCGAGATGAAGATCAGATTAGTGCTGCCCATCGGTTTGGCTAAGAGGGTGGCAATCATCGATCCGGCAAGCGCGCCGAGCGTTCCGCCGACGCCGATGAACCCGAAGAGCCGCTTGGCCTGGTCGAGACGCCAGATGTCGGCCATGAATCCGCGGAAGACGGACACGACAAACAGGTTGAAGACGCTGAACCAGACGAAGAACGTATAGGCCGCAGTTAGCTTCAGGCTTCCCGGAGAGAACTTGAGCCACAGCCAGAACGCGAACAGACAGGCCGTCGAGACGCGGTAGACGATCGGGATGAACCGTCTGCGTGGCATCTTCGTCACGAGCAGCGCGAACAGTGGGCTCACGGCGATCATCGCAACGAGCGTTCCTGTGAAGAGCATCGGGTATTTATCGGGGCCGCCGTTCAAACCCATCGAGTCTCGCAACGGCCGCAACACAAACGCACTCGCGAGCAGGCTAAAGAAATAGAGCAGCGACCATGCGATCGAACGCAGCTCGCGCGGTTCGATGACGACGACGCGCTGCAGGACACGCACGAACGCACTGTTCTGCGTTTCGTTCGCGTCGTCTTCTTTCACGTTCGCATTCCGCCAGGCGGCATCATTTCGCGGCCTTGTGCAAGGCAGCCAGAACTTCTGCTTCGCGCTCCAGCGTAAGTCCCGCCCGCATTTTAGCCTGCCGCTCCGGTTTCTGCGCTTTGAACCACGCGACGGTATCACGCGCGGTATCGCCCAGGGCACGAAACGTTAAACCTTTCGCCAGCGCGCGGCTGATGTTGGCGAGAGACAATCCTAATTCATCGCCGGCCCACACCGGCATGTCCGACCACGCTTCAACTTTCTGTTGCTTGAGAAATTCGGCATCGGCCCAGGTTAATGTCGCGTTTGAATTGAGCGCGCCTTTTATCCCATCGAGCATGCCGCCGATCCCCAACTCCCTCGCCGGGCCGGTGGCGTTGTAGATTCCAGTCTCGCCTTTTTCGGCCATGCGAATGCTCCACTCCGCCAAATCGCGCCCGTCGATGAACTGCACCGGATCGCTCGGATTACCCGGCGCCAGCACTTCACCTCCGCGATCAATCCGCACCGGCCAGTAGGTGAAGCGGTCAGTTTCATCGCGCGGTCCAACAATCAGGCCTGGGCGAATGATGACCGATTTGTCCGGAAACCACTTTTGCGTCTCCTGCTCGCTCAACGCCTTGAGCGGTCCGTAAGTTTTGTAACCAGACGCTTTCATCGCTTCGAGCGTTTCCTTGAACGGATCGGCTCCTTCGTATTTCGCCAGCGGCGCGTTTTCGTCCGGACCGGTACTGGTGTCGGCATAGACCGAAATAGTCGAAATGAAGACGTAACGCCCGACGTTTCCTTTCAGGATCTGGGCGGCATCACGGATCCACGCTGGCAGCGTGGTTGGGTTATCGATACAAACGTCCCATTGTTTTCCTTTCAGCGCCTCGAGCTGGCCATTGCGATCCCCAATCAATTGCTCAACTTCCTTGGGCAATTCGCCCGGATGCGTTTTGCCCCGATTGAAAACGGTGATCTTATGTCCACGGCTGAGCGCGTATTTTACCTGAAACGGTCCGGTGAATCCGGTACCGCCGAGGATAAGAATCCGCAGTGTTTTCACGCTTTCCTCAGCGAAGATATCCTGGATGCTCATCGCGGCGGTTGCGGCGATGGAGAGTTTGATAAATTGACGACGAGTGGTGGTGCTCATTTTTATCCCTTGTCATGTCGAGCGTAGTCGGGAGATCTCTGATTGCTAATCAGATAACGAGAAGGGATGTGCCAACGTTACTCGACATGACAAGAGAAATGACGCGACGTGAAGCTGCGCGGTTGATTGGCGGAATAACCGCAAGCTGTCTCTGGCCGATTGGCGCAGCGGGCGCGCAAAGCAAAAACGAATCAGCAACGATGTTAACGCGTCCAATTCCTTCGTCCGGAGAAAAACTGCCGGTGATCGGACTGGGGACATGGCGAACGTTTGATGTTGATCCGGCGCAGTCCGGACCGCTGGCTGAAGTTCTCCGCGCTTTCGTAAGATTTGGTGGCCGCGTCATCGATTCCTCGCCAATGTACGGACGCGCCGAGCAAGTCATCGGTGATGTTGTAACGAAACATAAACTGCGCGATTCGCTCTTTCTTGCCACTAAGGTCTGGACCCGCGGCCAGCAAGCGGGGATCGATTCGATGGAGCGTTCCTTCGCCCGGCTGCAAACGAAGACGATCGATCTGATGCAGGTCCATAACCTGGTCGACGCCCAGACGCAGCTTCGGACAATCCGGGAATGGAAGGCCCAAGGAAGATTCCGGTATCTCGGCGTCACGCACTACGAAGCCGGCGCCTTTGCCGAGGTAGCGAAAATCCTCGCGCGCGAGAAACTCGATTTCGTTCAGATCAACTACTCGATCATGGGGCGCGAAGCCGAAGAGAAAATTTTACCGCTCGCGCAAGAGCGTGACGTCGCCGTCATTGTTAATCGTCCTTTTGGCGGCGGCAATCTTTTCAGTCGCGTCCGCGGAAAGCCGTTGCCCGATTTCGCGGCAGAATTTGATTGCACTTCCTGGGCGCAATTTTTTCTGAAGTGGATCGTTGCCCATTCGGCGGTGACTTGCGCGATTTCGGCGACGAACAACATCCAACATCTCGAAGACAACATGCGCGCCGGCGTTGGGAAATTGCCGGACGGGAAAGTACGTCAGCGCATGATTGAAGCTTTGGCAAAATTGTAGGGCGTCCAAAGCCAATCGGGTCGGCCGAGACTCCGTCGAGCCATTCACTGAGTTAACGTTGCCGGTTCGACAGAGTCTCGCTCTCTAATTGCGCTCGGGACGATCTTTTGGTAGGGCGACGCTCTGCGGAGCCGGCCCTAATTCCACCAAGGTAATTCGTTAAGGATGCCTTGATAAGGCCATTGACCAGGTTCAGAAACCAATCCCGCGCGAACGGGATTCATCCGGACGTAGTCCCATTTCTCAGAATAGCTCTCATCTCGCCGAAGTCGGTGCTGAAAGCTGTGCGCTTGGAAAAGCGCCTCGGATGTTCCCAGCTCACGACGAATCCGACGTTTCCAGAATGAAACCCATCCCTCAAGTGTGTGATCTTCATTATTGGGGGCGCAAAACAGATGAAGATGATCCGGCATGATCAAGTAAAACCCGACCAACCATGCCGTGGCTGCGCGCCAGGATTCAATCAACGCATTATGAACGGATCATTGGCAAGGCGAGCTCGGCGTTTACGGCTGTAGATTGTGGCGAAAACGGTGGTTGGTTGATCGCGAAAAATAAGAACGCCTTCGGCCGGATGGCTACGGTTTGGTCTTTCACGCATACGAAATCGGCTCGACAGAGTCTCGCCCTACCAATTGCACTCGCAGCAATTTTTTGGTAGGGCGACGCTCCGCGGAGCCGCGAGTGAAGCGAAGCATCTTATCTTAAAGCAAGCATCGCCTTCAGCTCGACAGAGTTTCGCGCTACCAAAGACGATGCAAGGCATCATAACCAAACCCGCACTTTTGGCCAGAGTTCGCGCAACGGAATCTTCAAATCGCGGCAAACGAAAATGTGCAGCCGTTGTTCCCAGGGCATCGCCCAGGGACTGCTTTCAACCAACCCGCGATCTTCTACCGAGCGAAACTGCTCGCGCTCATCGGTCGCGTCGTCATCCAGCACAATCATTATCTCGCCACTGTAATTGTCCGGTCCCCAGTAAAAATAATTTTGATGGCCGGAGAGCGCAGGCGGTAATCCGTATTTCGAGCCAAAGAAATCAATCGCGCCCGCTTCGCCGTAATTCTGACAAAAAATGGCAGGGCGTTTCTGCTCCTCCGGAGGCAAGCTGGCGTAAACCCGCGCCACCGAGCGCACCATTTCTTCCCAGCCGAATTGATCGGCATAGAGCTGGGGCAACGCTGCGGTATGCGACGTTTCCGTCCGTGGGACCTCGAAATGAATCGTGCGCATGTAGGCGAGCAATTTCTCCGGTGACAAAATGGGAAGCACGACCGGCGCGAGAACGACCGCTGAGACAATGACGAGAACCGCAATGGCCGGTTTAAGCCATCGGAAGCGAAGCGCACAAATTCGCTCGAAGGCGACGCCACCCGCGGCAAACAAAATCGGATAAGCTGGGGCGAGGTAATAATTCTTCCCGTGCATGACGATGAATTCGGCCAGTGCGATCAGGTAAGTGAAAGCGATGATGCGATAACGCCGGCCTTCGCGGGAAGCGACCAACCAGATCAATCCGCCGAACCACAGCGGAAAAGTTGCCGGATTCATCAAGGTGATTTGTTGCGCGAAAAATTCCCACGGCGTGAGGACGACGTTCTTGTTGCTCTGCGCGATTCCATGCAACAGAACCCAGGTGGGCCAACTGCGTTCGATTTGCCAGATGATGTTCGGGAGCGCGATGACAAATGCGATTAAACCGGCGAGCCAAATCCATTTCCGCGCAAATTGACGACGTTCCGGCGTTAACAAAATCGCTAGCGCGGTTGCCACTCCGAAAAAGACCATTGAATGCTTGTTTTGGATTCCGAGCCCGGCAACTACGCCCAACCAAATCCAGGTTCGAGACGGTGCGCCGTTAATAATTCGGCAGAGCAGGTAGATCGTGCCCGTCCAAAACAACGGCTCATAAACATTGGGCGAATAAAAATTGCCGACCGCGAGAAAAAACAAACATCCGAGCATGCCCGTGCAGGCGAGCGTGATCCCCCAGACGCCCCCACCGAGCTCGCGTGCGAGCATGCCGGCGAGAGCAATGGTAAGTGCGCTTGCCAGCGCAGGAAAAATCCGCAGCGCGAACAATGAGCTACCGAAGAAAATCAGTTCGATTCGCAACAAGAATGCACTCAGCGGTGCGAGATCGACGTAACCGAAATCGAGATGGCGCGCGCATGCGATGTAATAAAGTTCGTCGCGAAAGTAGCCGTAGCGATGAATCGTCAGCAGGTGGACGATCAGAGCGACAACAGCGAGACCAGCAACAATTCTCGTCGTTAGCCGATGATCTGTGATCGCTGTTTTCATGCGGTCGATTTAGCGGGTATCACATTTCGGCAGAAGGCTTTTCTTCCGCGAGGTCCTTCAAAAGTTTAAAAAAAAATTCTTGCCGAGAGTATGGATTCGCGGCATAGCTCGCACTTGTGCGGAGGCTGGTCTGTCTAAGCGTAACAATTGCAACGCTTCTGATCATTTCTAATACTGGCCGCGCGCAGACGTTCGCGCCTCCCAAGCTCTCCATAGCCGAGCGTGAACAGGCGACAAAGAAAGATTCGATTCAGGTGATCACCAGGGAAACACCGGAGGTCATTACAAAGGAAACGTCGGCGCAGGTAATCACGAAGGAGAAACCAGCTGTCGCCGCAAAGCAAATGCCGGAAGTGATCACCAAACCGGTCCCGCCAGTCGCTAAGAAGCAAGTGGCGGAAGTTATTACCAAACCGATCCCGCAAGTCGCCACCAAGGAAAAAATATTCGAATTAGTACGTCCGATTGCGAAGGAAAAACCGGCGGTCGCCATTAAGCAAATGCCGGAAGTGATTACCAAACCAATCGCGCTAGCCGCGACCAAGGGAAAAACATTCGAACCAGTCCGGCCGATTCCTCATTACAATTTCAAGACCCCGGATGGCAGACAGGAATCGGTGCCGGTTATTACGCATTATTACCCCAATCAAATCGTCCATCCATTGGGCACGACGGATAGACATCTCGATCCCAAACTGACGCGCGCCGCGACCATCGCGCAGGAACGCGCGCATGCGCACTCGCGCTCGATGTGCTGGCATTATGTCAAGGAAGCCTTGCTCGCCTCCGGGGTGATCGATTCGCGACCGAAAAGCGAATTCGCCAGGGATGCTGCGCAGGACTTGGTCAGCAATTACGGATTCAAAAAATTATCGGTGCGCGATCCGTTTGCCGCGCCGATCGGGTCGGTGCTGGTTTACGGAACTAGCCGCAGCGTCGGTCACGTCGAAATTCGCACCAAAGAAGGGTTCGTGAGCGATTTCCGCTCGCCCACTCCCTCGCATCGTCCACTGATTGGCGTTTACGCGAAGCTGTAGCCGCGGTCGCTGGCCGCGGTTAGCTCTTCAGTCGCGCATTCAGCTTAATTTCGGTTCCCGCCAGCGCGACCGAGACCGGGCACGTCTTCTTCGTCTGTTCCGCCAGTTCCTTAAATTTTGCATCGTCAATCCCCGGGACTTCGCCTTCGCAATCCAGATCGATCGACGTGATCTTTGGTCCGCCACCAATCATTTCGAGATTCACTTTTGCGATGGTGTGTACGCTTTTTGGTTGATGACCTGCCTTTGATAGATTCGCCGAAAGCGCCATCGAAAAACATCCGGCTTCGGCCGCGCCGATTAACTCTTCTGGATTCGTTCCGGTGCCATTCTCAAAGCGCGAAGCAAAGGAAAAGGGGCCTTCGTAGGCTCCACGCCCCACTTTCATTGTGCCTTTGCCTTCCTTGAGATTGCCTTCCCAGATAGCTGAGCTCGTTCGTGTCGCCATTGTCTTTACCTCCTGTTGTTTTGTGAATAGGGGTGAAAATAACCCGGCAGATCGCGCTGTCTATTTCAGCAAGTTAACCACATGCGGCGAAAAGGGAATAGTCGATGGAGACCACGCGCTTTCGACGCTAACTCACTTCTTTGGCGGTGGCCGGAAGGGGCTAGACAACGGGGTTTCGGATACAGCTTGTCCCGTAGCCGCATACGAAGCACTAATGTTGCCGCACGTCGAAAGGAGTCAGCATGTTACACCTCATTTGGTATATTCTCGTTGGCCTGATCGCGGGCATCATCGCCAAGGCGATCATGCACGCTCATCTCACCATCTTCTGGACGATTGTACTGGGAATCATCGGCTCAATCATTGGAGGCGCCGTCACCCATATGTTTGTGCCTCCACGCGACCAGCGTTTTCATCCCGCCGGTCTTATTTTCTCCACGCTGGGTGCGATCCTGGTGCTGTTTGTTTGTTACAAACTCAAGATTCGATTTCCGCACATGTAGAATCGCGAGCGTGTGGGTTACGCGTAAACGAGCAAATCGATTTCTTCAGGCAACAAATCGGAAACTTCGCGGACAAGATTGCCGCGAAGAATGTTGACCAGAGCGTTGCGGCGTGGGGCGCCTTGCAATTCAATGCCGGTCCTGGAGGATTTGTTCGATCAGCGTGATGCTCGCGAGATTATCTTCGATGTGGAGGATAGTCTGCCCGTCAGGCAAGATTTCCGACAACCCGCTGGATAGCGGCATCCAAGGCCGTCGCGTCAATTGGCTTAACCAAGTGTTCCAAAAAGCCGGCTGCCCTGCTCTGGGCCATGTCCGCGTCCGAGCCAAAGCCGCTCATCGCGATGCCGCACAGACGATGCTTAGAGCCCAACTCTTTCAGCAGCTCGCAACCCGTGGCGTCCGGCAGAGCGATGTCACTTACGAGTAGGTCGAAGGTTTTTCCATTGGAAAGAGCGCGCGCCTCCCGCGCGTCCCGGGCCGCCTCGACGCAGTATCCTCGCAGACTCAGCAACCGCGCGAGAACGTCGCGGGTGTCGTCATGGTCCTCCACAAAGAGCAACCGCAGGCCTTCGCGCCGCGCCGGCGCGGCGGTGTTGGCGGAAAGTCGGCGCATTTGCCCGTGAGGCTCGGCGACCGTCGCCAATTCAAGGCGAAAAGTCGTGCCCTTGTTCAAGCCGGAACTGACGGCGGTGAGTGTGCCTCCGTGCGCTTCAGTGATCGCTTTACAGATCGCCAACCCGAGCCCGAGGCCTCCGCCACCGGTGCGCTGCTTAAGCGAGTGCTGGACTTGGAAGAATGGCTCGAAGAGATGCGACAGCGCCCAAGAGTCAATCCCGACGCCTGTATCGCGAAACTCGACGCTCAGACGTGAAGGCTTGTCGGAGCGCGTTCCGATGGCGATACGGCCGCCCGCAGGCGTGAATTTGACTGCGTTTTTTATCAGGTTCCAAAAGATCTGTTGGAGACGGCTGGCGTCAGCGTCCACAAAGTGCCTCGGGGCATCGAGCTTGATCGCAAGCTGGAGTTTTTTGGCGTCGATATCAAGCTGGCAGATTTCGATCGCCTGCCGGAGACACAAATGCACATCAGTCGTTTCGCGATGAAGTTCAAGCTTGCCGCTCGTGACCCGGGTTAGATCGAGGAGATCGTCGATGAAATGAGTCTCCAAATCAAGATTGCGACGCATGATTGCGAGCGCGGCCCGATCTTTTGCCGAGCGTCCCGGTTCCGTCGCGAGATCCTCGAGAAGCGCGACCAGGGGGGTGAGCGGGTTGCGCAGCTCGTGCGAAAGCATTCCGAAGAAAAGTTCTTTGGAGGTCACGGCTGCCTCGGCCAGGGCCTTTTGTAGCTCGAGATTTTGTTCGATGTCGCGGCGCTCCGTGAGGTCGGTAAGCGTCAGGTAGAAATCTTTCTCATCTTTCTCGCTGTGGCTAACGACACTCTGGATGCGCACAAAAGTCTTGTGGCCGGCCGTGTTTCGGAGTGAGAGTTCACACGTTTCCATTTTGCGTGAGGCGAGCGCGGATTCGAGGTGCTGCTGGAAGACGATGTGCGATTCGGGAGAGACGTGGGCGAGGAAAGTGCGCGGGACAGTGTTGAGCAGCACGCGCTCTTCACCAAGCATCTGCGCTCCCAGGATGTTGGCTTCGAGGATCTGGCCTTTGAGGTTTAGCCGGATCAGTCCGACTGGTGCCAGATCAAAGTGGCGGAAATACTTCCTTTGCGATTCTTCGATTCGAGCGCGGCTGTCGAGCAGCTCTTCGTTTTGAATCTCCAGCTCGGATTCGTATATGCGCAACTCGCCGAGGGCGGATCGCAAATCTGGCGGGCTCAGTTCCTCGTC
>QHRJ01000313.1 GCA_003220075.1 Verrucomicrobiota bacterium | reverse complement strand
GCTTGCGAGAATGCCAGAATAGTCGCCTTTGAGATCGTTGAGGTCTGTGGGGTAGACACCGTGATCCCAAATAACGGCACGACAATCAACCTGGTCCGCGTCGCATGAGACACCGACTACTTGCTGGGCTTCGTTAATGCCGTAGGCCTCACTGTCTACATGTTGCGGGACACGTCCCCGCAACGGTTTGAGAGCTTTGATACCGTTGTCCTTAGTCCAGATAAAAGCGTGTAATGGGTTGCCTTCAACAAAGGCGGGGTCGCCGGCAAACCCAACGACATCGCCGTGTTGATTAATTGCCGTCGGCGTGTTCCACCACTGAGCGCCAAGGTTGCCGATGTCAGTCACCCCGCCGTTTTCCCAAAGCACGGCGTGCTTGGCTGTATGTCTTCCAACGGCCTGGTCGCAGATGCCCGAAATGCCCACGATTTGACCATTGTCATTGATCGCTGTGGCGGCTCCGGAAGTGTCGCCCGCGATCAGAGGGAGGTCGTGGATCTGATCTGGCGGTCCCAGAGTCCAGATGGCTGGGCGAAACTGGAGGACTTGGTGGCCTGGATCGGACTGGCAGCAACACGTGGGGTCATGAACGCCATTCTCCGCCCATCCGACTACCTGACCGAGGTTGTTGGCTCCGGTGGCAAAGCCGTTGTTTCCGCCAGCAAAATTGGGCAATCCCCTCATTTGGCCCTGTTGCCAAACGAACCCGAGATTGATATAGCCGACGTTGTTAGGCGTACTGTAGAAAGCCGCGCTACTCCAGCTCTCGCCGAGCAGCTGCGGGTCGGCAGTTTGGGAAATACCCACCACGATGCCCGCGGTATTTTTCACGTTCCATGTGACACTGCTGTTTGGTCCTCCGAGTGTGCCGAGGTCGGCTAGCGAACTGTTTCGCCACAGCGTAGCGTGCCGGTTCCTATCCGGCAGTCTGGAATAGCCTGCCACCCAGCTCAGGTCATTAATGCTGTTTCCCCCGCTACTCGTTCCGCCGAGTGAAGCGAGGGTAGATACGTGATATTGCGTCGTTGGCTTCGCCTTTGCCGCGGCGTTCTGGGCAAAGACCAGAGCCGCTCCGCCGAGTGCGACCAGGATGATGAGCAAGAGAATCCAACCTCTGTAACCATCGTTTACGGCATAGTGAGCCGAATACGGCCCACGGTCTCTGCCCGCAGAGGTGGAATGGGAGTTAAGGATTTGTTTTTGTGTTGTCATAAATATTTTCTCAGTTAATGAAGTGTTTACTGAGTATCTTTTTAGTAGCTGGTTCTGGATTGAGAAAGAGCCACTTCGTGCATTCGACCTAGACCACTTCCGCCGCCGCAGGCGGCGGGACGTTGAAACGCTAAAAGGTTAAAACGTTACAACGTTGAATCGTTCTTCTCGAAGAACATTGACGACTTCTAAATTGTAGGGCAACCGCGCCGGTTGCCGTTTCTCAGATTGGCAGGCAACGCGCCTGCCCTACAACCAGATATAGATAGCTTTCGCGAGAGGCAGACGACAAAACGGCCGCGGCTTCAGCTACAACCTTTTTTCTTTCGCAGTTTCAGTCGAGGAGCGAGAAGCCCTTAGTCTAAGTGCCGAAGCGAACTTAATCAGGCCTTCGCGAATTTGTGCGCGAGACCAGGCTGCGAACCCGAACGTAAGCGCGGGATCCAGTTCCGCTTTCATGAAGCATGAGGATAGCGGCGACGGCCTGATACCGATTTCTGCGCAAACCCGTGTAATGAACGGTAGATCTGTTTTCCGCTGTAACCAGGCGACGAAATGTAAGCCAGCTTCCGGAACCTCCAGAATAAAGTAATCGTTCAGCAAGTTATTGAATTGTTCGATGAAGAAGTCTCTTCGATCGGAATAAAGTTTCCGCATTCGCTTGATGTGGCTCAGGAAATATCCCTCGGCCAGGAATCGCGCCAACGTCGCCTGATCTATCGCGGGCGAATGCTGATCCGTGACCGCACGGATCTTGATCATCGGCTCTACTAACTGCTCTGGTGCCAAGATATAACCGAGGCGCAAGGATGGATAGAGGATCTTGCTCATGGTCCCCGCATAGATCACGCGACCGGAGTTATCGAGTCCTTGCAAACACGGAAGCGGGGGACCGGTA
>QHRJ01000233.1 GCA_003220075.1 Verrucomicrobiota bacterium | reverse complement strand
TTGACGCTGATCAACTGCGGCGGTCATTTCGAAGGTGGCACCGTTCTTCATTGGCCGGCCGGTGGGAACGGCAAAGGCGCGTTGCTTACGAGCGATATCCTTACGGTGGTGCAGGATCGGCGTTACGTTAGTTTCATGCGCAGTTATCCCAATCTGATTCCGATCAGTACCGCCGCGATCGGTCGCATTCTTGAAACGCTTGAGCCGTTTTCATTCGACCAAATCCACGGCGGTTGGTGGAAGGCGAACATTCTGACCGACGCCAGAGTCGCTGTCGTACGGTCGACGGAGCGCTACCTGCGGGCAATCGGTGGCCCTACGCGCGGTTAAGGTGAAACGTTGCTTAACAGTCCGTTGACCAGTCGCGGCAAGGCGATGCCGGCCGGTTCGAGGAATGACTTGGTCGCAAATTGCGACAATGACGTTTCTTCAGGATTCACTTCTATCAATTGACCAGCCTGGCCTCGCGCTCGCAGCGCCCAATCAATAACGTAACCAAAAAGCGCGCTCGTTCCGGCGACGATGACCAAATCGCAATCGCCGCCCCTCATAAAATTTTCTACTATCTCGATCTTGGCTGCGTCCAATTGCTCGCCGAACCAGACCACACCCGGTCGCATATACTCCCCACACTCCTGGCACTTCGGCAAACTGCCATCGTCATGCTCTTGTTCATGCTCATATCTTCTGAATTCGCAACGCGAACAGCGTGTCATGAAAATGTCGCCGTGGATTTGCACTATCTTCTCTGCCGGTAATCCCGCGCGAAGATGAAGATCGTCCACATTCTGGGTCACGAGTAGAAATTCGTCAGCCTGCAATCCTAAGTTGGCGATCGCTCGGTGGGCGGGATTCGGCTGCGCCTTACGAATGCGCTGACGTCGCTCGCAATACCAATCCCAAACTAAATTCGGATCGCGTGCGAACGCTTTCGGCGTCGCCAGTTTCGTCGGATCGAGATTTCGCCAGTAACCGTCCTTGCCACGGAAAGTCGGAATCCCGCTTTCCGCGGAAACACCCGCGCCGGTGATTATGAGAACTCGGCCGTTAAACATGTCAGAAAGTGTAGCGGTGCTCGTATCGAGCACCGATCTATTAAACAGGTGCTTGGCACAAGCACCTCCACACGGCAAGCGATGCGCCTTGCCTTACAAAATCCGTCCTCTGACCTCTGACCTCTGATCCTACTCCCACCCGATCTGGCGGCCTTTGTTCTGTTCCTCCAGCCAGCTTTGCAATGGCTTGAAGTATTCCGCCATTGCGCGGGTGGAGATATCTTCGCCAGTTGCTTCCTTTAAAACCTTCCGCCAATCCTCCGTGCTACCCTTTTTCAGAATGTTATTTAGCCACGTCCCAACTTCTTTGTTGTCGGCGTAGTTACATGATTGCGGTGGCTGGTGCAGGATTTTGCGCGCGATGTAATCGTGCAATTGAAACTTAAACACGGTAGCGAAAGCGTAGTTATAATAGTAAGCGGGAGTATCGTTAATGTGGGTCTTGGTCGCGGCATCGCACCATTCTTCGCCACGCGCCGAGGGCGGCTCGACTCCTTGCATGTCGCTAACGTATTTCCACCAGCGCGCGTTCCACTGATCCGCCGGCAGATTATGCGCGTAAATGTCGGCCTCCCAGTGCGGCATCGTTCCGCACGAGAAATAAATGAATGGAATGGCGCGGGCCAACGCGTCATCGAGCAGGAAGGCATTCATGTCGGGCTTGAAATCCTTCGGCAAAATTCCTCGCGATTGCAGATACGGCACCTGACTTGAAGCCAGTGAAATCAATTCGCCCACACCCTCGTGAAATCCGGGCGCGGCGCCGGTCCGAAGGAGGTAGGGAACCTCCGGGCGGGTATAGGCCTTAAAGTAATAACCGTGCCCCAGTTCGTGATGCGCGGTGAAAAACCAGCGCGCATTCGGTTCAATGCTTTGCAGTGATCGGATGTCGTTCTCCAGATCGATGTGCCAGCATGAAGCGTGGGTGTTCTTCTTGCGCTTCGAGTCCGACGGCAACGGATACAAGTCCGATCTCTTCCAGAAACTTTCCGGCAAAGGTGAGAATCCGAGGCCCGTGTAAAACTGCTCCGCCGTCTTGATAATCCAATCCGCGCTACGGCCCTCGAAGTATTTGTCGATGTTAGCAGCTTCAACCAGGTCGGGCCATTCCTGTGCCCACCGATTGTTGATCCAGTGCGCCGGAATTTTTTTTGGGACCGGCTGGTGATACTTCTCAGCCAGCCTGTACTTCGCCCAGGTATGGAGTTGCAGGTAAAGCGGACGAAGCGTCGCCATCCAGTCGTCCAGCATTTTCAACATCTCGTCCGTCGTCATTCCGTAGCTGGCTACTTCTAACGAGAAATAGTCCGGATACTTCATCTCCCTGGCGACGCCATTCCGGAGATCGCGCAGGACAACGAGATCTGGTTTGAGGGCAGGCCCGGATTCCTTGGACGCTTTCCAAACCGCCTTGCGCTCTTCCAGATCCGTACTCTTTTCCAGTTTGTTGTCGATTTCGTTGGCCGTAATCTTTTGGCCGTTAAGTTTGAATTCAAAACTATTCAGAATTGAGGCTTGTTTGGTTTCGGCCTCGACGCGCTTTGCAACGAGGTCCGGATTTGTCATCGGCCCTTCGGCCGCATTAAGGAGCAATTGTTTCAACTGCCGAACACTGAGCGGCGTCAATTCTTTCTCGTGTGTGAGCAGATCGCGTGCTTCGGTGATGAGAGCCGGGTTGCCATTGAAGGCCGCGTAAGCTTTGCCCGTTGCTGCCACGGCAGCGTCGTGTTCGGGCGTGACGTCAGTCACCGCGAGCCACTGCGCTTCGCTATTGACGCGATAAAGCGCCTGATATCCGGCGTTCGCCAGTTTAAGGAAACGATCGGCGCGTTCCTGGACGGGCGAGACGGCGGAGACAGCGAGCGGCAGAAGCGACAAAAAAATGAGGCCAGACCACATCGCACGCAGGAAAGGATTCATGTCGAAAAGCTAAGCAGCTGCCGAAGAGTGTGAAAGGTACTTTTTCGCGCGAGGAACGGACCGCTGTGTCGTCCCAAAATTAAGGGACGGGACAGCGCCCGTCCCTCCAGTTTTACCTGGAATGAGCGCGATGATTCAGATGGTCGCGAATCTATTTTGTGAAGAGCAACAAAAGACAACGCCACGATGGCGCGAATGACACCACTGCCCGAAAAAAAGAGCGAAGCGGAACGCAGGATTTTTCCGTAGAGAAGTACGGCGAAGAAACGAGCGAAAAACAAGAATGCGAAGAGGCGCTGCTGGCGGAATACGCCGCCATGCTGACGCTTTACACCGCTGGCTTCGCGGCGTTGATCAGTCTCGTCTATTCACACAAACGTTTGCCAAATGGTGTCCCGCCTCTGGAATTACTCGTGCTCGCGATCGCAACGCACAAACTCAGCCGAATTGTGGCCAAGGATCGAATCACCGGCGCATTGCGGGCGCCTTTCGTTCATTACAAACGAAGTGTGGGCGAGGGCGAGGTTGAAGAAGAACCGCGCGGGCGCGGATTACAGCGCGCCGTCGGCGAGCTGATCTCCTGTCCATATTGCATGGGACCATGGTGCGCGGCCGCACTTGGATTCGGAATGGCCTTTGTGCCGCGGATCACGCGCTTCTTTGCTTCCACTCTGGCCGCCGTCGCGATGTCCGATTTTCTGCATCGCGCCTACGCCGCGACAAAACAAAACGGAACATAGGCATTTTGCCTGTGCGCCTAGCGGAGATTCTCTCCGCTGCCTCCGCTGCAGCGGGTTCCAAACCCGCTGGGCACACAGACTGGAAGTCTATGTTCCTCATCCGCCTATGCCGCGACAAAACAAAACGGAACATAGGCATTTTGCCTGTGCGCCTAGCGGAGATTCTCTCCGCTGCCTCCGCTGCAGCGGGTTCCAAACCCGCTGGGCATACAGACTGGAAGTCTATGTTCCGTTAGCGTTAAAGCCGCAGAACAACAGACGGTGGATCGGCCCCGCACGCGCTTTCGCGGGCGATGCCAAAATTTTTGCGGCTACGCCGCCTAGTTAAGATCGAGCGACGGAGCGCTCGATCCACCTACGCGCGAGAAGAAAGGCCGCGATTGCCGCAAGCAGTGAAATTGCGACCCCGTTCACGTGCTCACGAAGAAGAGCGATGACCGGATGCTTCGGCTGGGCTTTCAACCGTTCGTCGCGGCGACGCTATTTCGTTTTCGGAACCTTGCTCTACCTCCTCCAAATCGGAGATGGCAGGCCCATTCAGAACGCGGCCAAGGGCATCAAAACGCGAACCGTGGCACGGGCAATCCCAGGTTTTTTCGCAACCGTCCCACCGAACGATGCATTTCAAATGCGGACATACCGCCGAAAATTTGTGCAATGTTCCATGTTCATCACGATAAGCCGCGATCTTCTTTGCACCTTCTCGCAGAATCGCGCCTTCGCCTGATTGAATCTTTTCCGCGTCCGGCTCATCGCCAGGCGTGACATAATCTCGGAGTTGCGCGACGACATTCGCATTCTCAGCAACGTAATCCGCTAACACCTTCGGCTGCAGTGTCTTGCGACTTGGATCGTAAAGCTTAGTCCAGGGATTTTCGCGACCACGGATCAGATCAGTGATCAATATTCCTGCGATTGTTCCGTGCGTCATTCCGTTACCAGAATCGCCGGTCACCACAAAAACGTTTTTGTTGCCGGGATTGCGGCCGATGTAGGCCGTACCATCCACCGATTCCATGACCTGCCCCGACCAATGGTCCGTAATCTCGCCGACGAAAGGAAAGTGGTCCCGCGTCCACCGCTCAAGCTTTGCCAATCGCGCTTCAAAATCACTCGCCTGCCCGGTCTTATGATCTTCGGCGCCGACAATCAGAACATCGCCTTCGTTATCGCGCGCAAATCGTAGGTAATGATACGCAATCGGCCCGAGCATCTGCTTTTCTTGCTCCGCCGTCTCGGCCGTGTCCCACAAAAGCACGTGCTCCACCTCGCGCGTCACCCGCAACGCCAATACATAAGTAGCATAGGGTGCCTGCTTGGAATGGATGACAACACGGTCATTGATCGGACAATTGGTTGCGACAATGGCCGCCTCCGCTCTAATGGAGTGGCCCTTTGATGTTTCAATTCGCACCTGATCGCCATCTTCAACTTTGACGACGCGCGTTCCGGTAAAAATGCGACAGCCGCGATCGGTCGTCGCTCGAGCCAGGCCATTCAGATACTTGAGAGGATGAAATTGGGCCTGTCGTGGAAATCGAAGGACTCCATCAGTAGTAAATTTTCCGACTGGAATGTGGTCGATCTGCTCGACCTCGCGCAAACCGGCCCGGTGCGCCGCGTCGAGCTCGTGCCTCAAATCTGTTACCGAACCACCTGGAGGCAGAAATAAGTAGCCATCGACCCGGACAAAGTCGCAATCGAGATTTTCGTCACCGACGATTTTCTCGATTCGATCAATCGCCATGGTATGACTCTCGGCGGAGAGACGCGAAAACTCCTGGCCGAGCATTTTCTCGAGTTCGTAATACCGATCATCTAATGCGTTCACGAGATGCGCGGTCGTGCGCCCTGTCATCCCGCCACCGACAGGGCCATCGTCGATCAAGACAACCTCTCGACCCTTGCGTGCGAGCAAATATGCCGCCGTTACCCCGGCGATGCCCGCACCGATGATGCAGATGTCTGTCGTCACATTTTCCGTTAGCGGTTTTGTATAAAACTTCTGCGCGGTGCGTTCCCAAAAAGAGGGATTCGCTCCCGCGCGTTCTCCCGGTTGTTGCATATCAATCTAAATTCGCGCGTGAGATAGACATCAGCTTGGAGAAATTCGTAATCGTACAGACGCCGCACCGGCAGGACGAAATTTGCGTCATCCTCTCCGGCACAAGCGATTTGTTTGCGGTCACCAGCGTCGGCATTTTAAGCGACACGAGTTCCTACTTGTCGAAGCCGGGATCGAACATCGCTTTGAAAATTTCTCGGACGATTTCGCCGTCTGAGTCGTCTTTTATGGCGCTGATGGCAGCGAAGCATCCGCCCGAATAAAGATTCAGCGAATCCGGTCTAAAGGGGGTCAAAGAGAGAATAACATGAAAACGAGGAACCTAATTACCGCAGGAATCATCGGCGCTGGCCTCACCTTTGGAGTGGTGGCGCAAGCGCATGAAGAAACGCAGGTCGAAATGAAGGATGTGCCGGAGGCGGCCCAAACCACCATCAAGGATAAGGCTGGCAACGATCAAATCCTTCGGATCGAAAAAGAAACTCGCAAAGGTAAGGAAATCTACGAAGCGATCGTGAGCAAGGATGGCAAGGAAACAGCCATCCAGGTCGATAGTAAGGGAAAATACATCGGCACTCATGATGAGAAAGCTGAGCAGAAGGAAAAAGGCGAGAAACACTAATATTAAACGGCGTGGCGGTTCTGGAGCGTTGATGCGCTCCAGAACCAAAACGGTCCGGCGCGGCTTCGCCGCAGCCGAAGGTCTGATCCGCCAAATTACGCCAAAAAACGCGAAAACTTCAGTAGCGGATCATTTTTGCGTCCAACCAGCGTTCCGGCATGAAATGGATCACGCGTGAAAGAATTAAAGTCGATCGCGTGGCTTGTCCGTGGTTGATCAGGAATTTTGTCGACCCTGAGGCGGAGTTTGTATTTCTTCCGCGTCAGACCGATTGGGGGAAAATCGACAACGAAACTGTATTCGATGTTCCGAACTGCGAGCTCGGACATCACGGCGAGGATGTCTCCTTCAATTCCATCCTTAAGAAATACAATCTGACTGAGCCCGCGCTTTTACTTCTCGGCGAAATTGTCCGCGCGGCTGATTCGCATCCAACTAATCCGCACTCCGCTGGTGAAGGTTTGCGTTGGATCGCGGGCGGTTTTGGGGCACTCGGATTGACGGACCACGAGATTCTTCAGCGGGAGTTTGTTGTTTACGACGCGCTTTATGCGGAATGCAAACGCAGGATCAATCAACCGTAGGCGGTTCGGATTCTGCAGTCCCCTGGTTCCCAAACTCCAGTTTGGGAACCTATCCAGCAACGAAAACTCCGTTTTGTTTTCCCTTCGTGTTGCCCGTCATTTCCGATGAAACAGAGTTTCAGGGGGGAAGCATTCCCAAAC
The DNA here is from genome assembly GCA_003220075.1 of Verrucomicrobiota bacterium. Taxonomy (GTDB): domain Bacteria; phylum Verrucomicrobiota; class Verrucomicrobiia; order Chthoniobacterales; family UBA10450; genus AV69. Next base: position 2,896 of record QHRJ01000233.1, on the reverse strand, counting down.
TGCTCAAGAGGTTATCCCATAAATATTGGTGTTGTCGTCGCCCCCGCTCTGCCGGGCGCGTCCGGCCCTGCGACAATGCGACAAATCAATTGTAAGATGACTTCTTATTGTAAGGAGGAAAGGAACTAAAGATGCCGGGCATATTTATTCGCATTGCCGCGGCACTTTGCTTTCTCGCGGTGGCGCTCGGCGCATTCGGGGCGCACGCGCTGAAATCCATAATTGATCGCCACGGAATGGTCGAGGTTTGGAACAAGGCCGTTTTTTATCATTTTATTCACGCCATTGCACTCCTGCTCCTCGCTTTTTTCGGCGCGACTAATCGTGGCGCCTATTGGTTGTTTTGTGCTGGCATTCTCCTTTTTAGCGGAAGTTTGTACACCATGGCATTAACAAATATCCGTTGGCTCGGAGCGATCACACCGGTGGGCGGACTTTGCTTCCTCGCCGGTTGGGCCTGGCTATTTTTCGCACCGCGGCCTAACGGATGACGGACTATTCGCTCCGAAAAAAGAATAGAGCGTTTGGACTGCCGGCCTCGGCGCGGCCTTCTTATAAACCTCCGAGATTGGCCAAAATGGGCAGGCATTACCCTGGCGCTTGTTCCACTGCCTATTTACCGGTAAAATCGGGTGCCGATGATCCAGGCCTTCACTAGCTCTCAACGCGGCGTCGCGACCGTCGTCGCGTTTATCCTTACCTACTTCGTTACACTGACCTTCGGCCGCCTTTTCAAGCGGCACGCGCGAGTACCTCTTGGATTCTTCTTCCAAATTTTCTGTCTCACCCTGGCGTTTTATGCCGCCATCACGGTTTATGGCGTCCAGGCCGATTGGCGCAAACACGTCGGCGCCGCGCTCGTCCTGCTAAGCCCGGCTTTCATCATCGCCTTCGCCAATCATTATCTCTGGGACTTCTACTTCGAAAAGAAGCGGCAGACAACCATCCCGCACATTCTGCGCGAGATCTTTGCCCTCATCGTTTTTCTCATCACTCTTCTTCTCGTCCTCAGTTTCGGTTATCACGCTGAAGCCCAGCTCAAGGGCCTTCTCGCGGGTTCGGGCATCGCCGCTATCATTCTTGGCTTTGCCGGACAAAACCTTTTCGGCGGAATTATTGCCGGTATTCAGTTGCAAATTAGCCGGCCCTTTCGGGTGGGCGACTGGTTACAGGTTGGCGAACGCTTCGCCGAAGTCATGGAGATCAACTGGCGCTCCACCCGTTTGCGCACCAACGACGGCATTTACCTCGACATTCCAAACAACGAAATCGTCCGGGAAACTATCGTCAATTTGCATTACCCCACCCAGGTCCACGCGATGCGAATTCGCGTCGGCATCGACTACAAGGCCCCGCCCAATCGCGTTAAGGATGCGCTCATGCGCGCGACCAAAAACGCCGAGCTCGTGCTTAAAGATCCGCCGCCAAAAATCTTTCTCGTCGATTTTGGCGATCACGCCGTTGTCTACGAGATCAAGTTTTACATGGGCAATCACGCCGCGATCAACGAGGTGAATGACGCCATTCGCACCAATGTCTGGTACGAATTGAAACGCCAGCAAATCACCATTCCCTTTCCGATTCGAACGCTTCAGCTGGAACGCCGGCCCCGCGATCGTGGCGGCGAAGATCAGGAGCAGGCGCGGGAGATCCTACGCGGCGAGCCTCTTTTTCAGTGCCTCGCGGAGGAACAGCTCGATGCTCTGTTACAAAATTCGCGACTCAATCATTTCGGCCGGGGCGAACGCGTCATCGAAGAAGGTGCCGAGGGCGATTCGATGTTTGTGCTCCTGCGTGGCAGCGCCAACGTCTCAGTGTCCAAAAATGGAGCAGCCCTTAGCGTTGGCACGCTGCATTCTGGCGATTGCTTCGGCGATCATGGGCGAAGTCATTCGCCAATCGCCCGAAAGTCTCAATCAACTGAGTGAGCTGCTGGCAAAACGAAAAATGGAGACCGAGGGCATTATCAAAGACGCTCATCTCGCCCAAAATGAGGCGGCCAAACAAAGCGAATACAGCGCCACCTTCCTCCGTCGTTTGCGCACCTTTTTCGAGCTGTAACTGCATGCGCTTTCGGAGTCCTCGCTTACATCTATCGAGCCGAACGCGAGATGCACATCTTCGCTGGCACAGACTAAGCTTGGATCAATCGTCCATGGATCGAGAACCATACCGCATCATTGTCGTCGAAGACCACGCCAGTACAGCGGAGGCGCTGCGAAAATTCCTCACTACCATCGGCTACAAAGTTTATATCGCGCCTGATATCGCTTCCGCACGAGGTCTGGCAAAAGCGATCGAATTCGACGTGCTGCTGAGTGACCTTCGCCTGCCCGATGGCACCGGATGGGACCTGTTGAAGGAACTAAGCGCAACCAAGCCGGTTCGGGCCATCGCCATCAGCGGACACAACACGGACGCTGATAGCGAACGGAGTCGAGAGGTGGGATTTCTCGACCACATCGCCAAACCACTGGTCGCCGAGCAGCTCACTGCCGCAATCGAACGCGCGGTCAAGAAGCCGCGGCCGACTGGAGCTCGGCGTTAAAAAACTTAGCTCCCTTGATTTGAGGCAGCTGTTATTGTCCGAGTTGGCCCTCAGTTTTTGTCGGCTGCGTGGCTTTAGAGTTTAGGGGTAGCCACCGCTTTTCTCATTCCAAAGCGCCACAGGGGTGGCGCACTTCAAGACGCTTCGCAAATTTCGGTGCCTGTCCCGGAGCGTGCGTCAGCTTTGGGAGTGCGGCAGCTCTCTGTCGCTTTCAGATACATGGAGATAGGTCTAGAACGTCGCCGGCATCAGCCGAGAGGCTAAAATCGGCTGGTCCGGACGAAACCCGACAAAGCTACCACGCGCAACGCCCCCCTCGGCACGGGAATTGAATAGAAAAGATCGGCT
>QHRJ01000303.1 GCA_003220075.1 Verrucomicrobiota bacterium | reverse complement strand
GAAGTGCCGTTTGGGATTGGCGTGATCAATTGCTCGCCGCGCGCACGCCAGATTCAAAATTCAGTATTCTCGAACGGTTGCTGAGCCACAGACTTGCTCAGCGTAAATTGAGGCAACGTCACGCCGATGCGGTGGCTTGGGCACTGGACCGCTATATGTCCGAGCCAGATCTTCAAACGATTACCTCCGTTTCAAGCAGGGTCGGGTTTAGCCACAAACACTTTATTGACTTGTTCCGGCAACAAACCGGCCTGTCGCCAAAAGTGTTTTGCCGGATTCGCCGGTTTCACAAGGCATTGCTCGAGGTTCAAACACGCGCAGAGATCAATTGGGCGGACGTTGCGTGTAGTTGCGGTTATTTTGACCAATCCCATTTCGTCCATGACTTTAACAAATTCTCGGGTCTGAACCCATCGGCCTACCTGGGTCGTTGTCTCGAAGGCGAGCCGAATTTCGTCAGGGCCGCATAAGGTAAAATTTTTCCAATACGCCTGGCTACGAGTCAGACAGACTGGCCAAAAACCAAAAGCTCATATGAAATCCAAACTCTTTTTATCCTTATTTTACCTTGGCGGTTCACTTGCGGCTATCGCGGCCGAACAGTTACCTCTCAATGCTCATTTGGAACCTTTGCGTCCGTTGCTGGAGAAAACTCGGAAAGGAACGTTCAAAGACTCCAAAGCCGGTAAACCTACCGTCGATGTGCAAAAGTGGGAACGCGCGCTCAACGGCCAGGCAATCCGGATTCTTCATTCCATCAATGACGGCGCGTACGGCGGCGAAACCCTGCTGATCTGGGATGAGCAGCGTAAAATCATTTCCTTCTACTACTTCACCACTGATGGCTATATGACCACTGGCACACTTGAGCCTAGAGATGGCAAATTCATCACGCACGAGGACGTGAAAGGCGACGCAAGTGGCGTGACTGAAGTACGCTCGACCAGCGAAATCCTTCCGGACGGCAAATTTCATGTCAAAGCGGAATATTTGAAGAGCGGAGCGTGGACTCCGGGCCACGAGGTTACCTATGAAGAAGCACCCGGTAGCAAAGTTGTTTTCAAATAGGACGGGGGAAAGAAGCTGAGAGGTGGAGAAGCGGTAAGCGTTAAGTCTTAATTTTTAACGTCGCAGGGTTCAGAGTTTCAAGGGTTCAAAGCAGGAACGTTGAAACGCAAATTTGACGTGGACCAGCTTTGAAAATTTTCATGTGGCTCTCCTTGACAGCTTAGGAAAGAGCGTGCTAATCTCCTAATTATCTTAGGAGAACACATGAGTAACGAGGCCGAACTTCTTCCGGGCACACTCGATCTTCTTATCCTGAAAGCTGTTTCGCTCGGGCCGCTTCATGGCTACGGCGTTCTCTTGCGCATCGGGCAAATTTCCGGGCGGGCATTACTGATCGAGCAGGGAGCGCTCTATCCGGCCTTGTTCCGTCTGGTGCGCCAGGGCCTGCTGAAGGCAAGCTGGGGCAAGTCGGATAATAATCGGCGCGCGAAGTTTTACGAACTCACATCCAAAGGGCGCAAGCGCCTGCGCGAGGAAACGGATGGATGGAACCGTCTGGTTGCAGCTATTGCCTCTGCGTTGGCGGCACAACCACAGGAAATATGAAGAGAAGGACGAAGCACGAATATCGAATGACGAAGAAATGACCAATGTCGAATGCCCAGTGACGAATGATTCTCGCGTATTTTAGATCCTTGGCGGCGCGATTTTGTCATCGTTCTCAGACCGAGAACGATTTAGATGAGGAGTTGCGCTCACACGTCCAGCTGCGGGCTGATGATCTTGAACGTTTGGGATTAGGACGTGCCGAAGCAGAACGCCGTGCACGGATTGAGTTTGGAGGAGAAGCGCGGTTCAAAGAAGAATGCCGGGAAGCGATCGCCGGCAATTTTATTGACGTTCTCTTGCAAGACCTCCGCTTCAGTTCGCGCATGCTTAGGAAATCTCCCGGCTTCGCCGTAGTCGTGATCCTGACAATTGCTCTCGGCATTGGAGCGACAACTGCGATTTTTAGTGTGGTAGATGCAACGCTGTTGAGGCCGTTGCCGTACTCGAAGTCGGAGCAACTCGTGAGCGTTCAGGATAATTTTCCAGGCGTCGGCGCGCAGGATGTAGGACTGTCCGAACCCGAGTGGCAGGATCTTCAGCGTTCTGGAATTTTCGAATTCGTTTCACCGACCTGGTTTGATGAAAATAATCTTACTGGCTCATCTCAACCGGCGCGGGTGCGGTTACTTATTGTGGCGCCGAATTATTTTGCACTGTTGGGCGTGCAACCGCGATTGGGGCGCGGTTTCGATCCGCAAGATCACTCACCTGGATTAATTCCTGAAGTTGTCATCAGTGATGGGCTTTGGAAGCGCACGTTCGGGAGCGATCCAAAT
>QHRJ01000302.1 GCA_003220075.1 Verrucomicrobiota bacterium | reverse complement strand
CGAGCAACGGATTGCCGGCCCGATCGGTCAGGTAACGTTGCGAGCCAAGGCCAAGCCGATGCAAAACGTGGCGCTCCAGATAATGAGTTGGCGAATCACCGCGCAATTTCTCCTTCAGTACTTGATGGAAAACTTGGATCGCGGCTGGTCCATAAATAAACGCCCTTCCCGGCTCCGCTACCATCCGTGCGCGCACTGAGGTAGCATCACGATCGCCTGATTGGGTTTCGTGCAGGAAAAACTCTGGCTCGAGTCCGGAATCAAAATCCAGCAATTGCCGGATTGTCACTTGCGCTTTTCGCGGATCACTTCGCCAAGTCGTAATTGCGCCGGCGACGCGCTCATCGAGATTGAGCAAGCCATCTTCCGCCGCCGCCAGCGCCGCCAGATCCCAGAACGCTTTCGTGCCACTGTAAATTCTGTGTGGCGTTTTTGCATTCTGTTCCAACAGAGTTCGTCCACCTTGAATTGCGAGAAACGAAACGCCGCGATGCCGCGCCGAATATTCAGCAGCCCCGCTTACTGCGGCTGGGTCGAGCGAGGCGACCGCGCTGCCGGCCAGCAAAAACTGTAATGCGCCTAATTCAAGGCGTCGCAGGCAGACGGGTCGAGGCTTGGGCAAAGACATAGCGCCAGCCAGCCGGGGTCCGAACATAGGTGTCGCTAAACCAAAGCTTATAATCGAACGCTTTGCCATCTTCGGTTCCCTTTGCCCATAGCAGCGCGGTGACAACTGCGGTATCGCCCCAGACCCGTACTTTCCGGGCGCTATCCTCTTGATGTTCGTAAGCCGTGCGCTTGCTCCGCGCTTCCTCCAGCAGATCAGGTTTCGTGTAGATTTTTCCAAGACCCGTTACCAAGACAAAGTCGTCTGCCAAAATGCGATCCATCGTTGCGACATCGTTCTGCTTCACCGCGGCCTGATATTCGATGTCGAGCGCCTCTACCGCCTTCTCGTCATCTGCCGCGGATCGCGCCTGGGTAGTCGGTTGCATCGTTATCAGTATCCAAATTGCAAGCGCCAAAGCGCGCGTAACGTAGTTCACTTGCACCAGGCACTGTCAGCCTGTTGATCTCCTTCCCTGCTTTCCGCCGCCATCAACAATCATCCACCAACCAGTACTTCTCTCGGCTTCCGTCCTTCGTCGGCGTCGTGCAGGTCTATCCAGGTTTGGATGTCATCGCGGTTCTCCCAACCCGCCCGCTTCTTCGCCTCCATTAAGTCAGCGCTGGCTTCATCCCGCCATCCGCGCTTGGCGAGGAAGGCATTCCAGATGGTAATTTCTTCCTCGCCCGGCCTTCTGCCGTTGGCAAAACACCACTCCAGTATTTCCTCGTCGGACCCGCCCTCAAGCGTTCGCCTTGCCAGCTCATCGTAATCGACTCCCAAAAACCTAGTACAGCGAGAATCGAAGAAAGTCGGATCCTCCACCCCGCAAAAATATTCGGGCGCCAGCTTATCGGCGGCATTGAGCCTGATCTTGTCCAGCATGCGGGCGAAATAGATGAGACCCTTTGTCTCCTGATAATCCGTGCACGGAGCCTGATCCTGCATTGCGCCAAAACCTCTCGCTCCGTGCTAAAGTGTCAACAGTCCACTTGCGCAGAGAGAACCAGACCACTTTATAATATTGTTGATCAAATGCTCTCTTCCCTACAAATGGAGCCGGAACACAGACTTTCCAGTCTGTGCGCCCAGCGGAGTTGCACTCCGCTGTTAGGCAAAAAGATCACCCGAAGATCGACCAGCAACTTAGGTTTTGAAACCGGTGGCAAATAAAGGGAAAAAACGGCGGCGACGCTCAATCATCGCTTTCGAAATGATTCGGCTGGTCCGGAATTCGGCTGAACCGCTGCATCAGCAGCTTTATCGGCAAATTCGCGATGAATTAATCTCCGGCAGCTTTAATAATAACTCGTCGCGTCTTCCCTCTTCTCGCGCGCTTGCCGCTGAT
>QHRJ01000301.1 GCA_003220075.1 Verrucomicrobiota bacterium | reverse complement strand
GCTGCGGTGAAGATCGCGAAGCGCTTCGGCGCCAAAAGAGTCATCGGCGTTCTCAGAAAGACCGCCGACCGCACCAAGACCTCTGGCATCCCTTCCGATGATTGGCTTGTTCTAGAGCAGAAACCCTTGTCTCAAGGTCTTTTTGAAATCACCCAAGGCAAGGGAGCGGACCTCATCCTTGATATGATCGGAGGATCATCCTTTGAGTCAGTCAATCAATGTCTGGCTCATCGCGGTCGTCACGTAGTAATCGCATCGATCGAGCCAAGAGTTTCGTTCAGTTTGGTAGACTTTTATCACCGTGAAGCACGACTGATTGGGGTTGACACCTTGAAGCTTTCTTTCTCAGAGAGCGCGGAAGTCCTGCGAGAAATTGTCCCACTGGTGAACACCGGCGTCCTGACGCCGCCTGAGTTAGATAGTATTGCTATCGAGCAAGGGCCGCGCGCTTACCAAGTCGTCCTGGAGGGAAGCGCGGGCCGAAAACAAGTTATTCGGTTCTGATCTTTTCCAACCGTCTCCAAGATTGTTTGGTTCTAAGTCGAAGCCTAACGAACGTTAAATCCGGTCAGGGCCGGCGCTGTCACATTTTCCATCGCGGCGCGGTTCCGAAAAGCGATTGCCGCAGTGACTACCACGAGGAGGATGGCGACAAATGGAAGGACTGGCGCGTAAATTTGCGCATACACCAGAAGCAAACCGCCGCCCGCGAGTGCACCGAAGAACAAAAAGATTAGGACGCCCCACAGCCGCCGCCGCTCGTCTGCCGACTCCGACCAACTAACGAAATCACCCATTACAAATATAAACGTTGCCGTGGTTGCGGTCGTGAACACGCCGTCGACATGAAGTGAACGCACCGCGGCGCTTTGGATCCCCATGGCGAACGCCCATAAGCCGAGAAGAACATCCGCGACTTCTCGGAGGAAGAACATTTCTGCTCTCCGATCGGATGGCGGCAAAGACCATCTAAGGTTTCCGAGCGTGCCGTGGTCCGTTGACCGAAACTTTTCTTGGGACCGGCGTTTATTCTTTCACTTCGACGCCGGCTTCTCTTTCCAGCGCCTTGATCAGGGCGGAGGCGTTTTCTTTTCCGAAGCCAAGCGCAACGGCCGATTCGAGATTTTTTTCGGCAACGCGTAGCGCCGGAATGGGTGACGACAAACTTTCGGCAAATTTTTCAATGAGGCCCGCATCCTTGAGCATGAGCTTGAGTGCGAAGCTGGTCGAAAAATCGCGTTTCAAAATGCTCCGACCGTTGCTTACAAGCAGGGGCGAGCGGAAGTCGGCAACTTTCACGACTTTCATCACGGTGTTCAGATCAAGGCCGGCCTTTTGCGCGAGAACAAGTCCCTCCGCAAGCGCTTCCAGTTCCAAGGCAACGATGAGGTTTCCCACAAGCTTCATGGCCGCAGCATTTCCGTTCTTGCCAAAGTAGTGAACGGTTTGCCCCAGGTGTTCCAAGACTGGCTTCACTTTTTCAAAGATGGCCTTGTTGCCCGCGGCCATGATCCAAAGCTTGGCATCGGCGGATTCTTGTTTGCTGCCAAAGACAGGTGCATCGAGAAAATCCACACCGCGCTTTGCGTAAGCTTCCTGTTCTCGCAAACTCGTCGCGGGAAGAACCGTGCTCATGTCGATCGCGATTTGGCCCTGATTGATCCCCCTTAGAATTCCCTTCGCCCCAAAGACGACTTCCTCGACGGCCTGGTCGTTACTCAGGCTATACATGATTAGATCGACCTCGCGAACGGCGTCCGTTGGAGTATCGGCGACGCGGGCGCCTTTCCGGGAAAGCGTTTCACATTTTTCAGCGTTGCGATTCCAGACGGTAAGTTCGTAGCCGGCTTTGAGAAGGTTCGTCGCCATGCCGCTGCCCATGGTGCCGAGACCGAGATAGGAGATTGTCTTTATCACGGTTGAGCCATCCGTTCTTTTCCATTGTCACCCATGGCAAATTCGTAGATGGCCGAAAAATCCTTAGTCTCGTGTCCGCCA
>QHRJ01000318.1 GCA_003220075.1 Verrucomicrobiota bacterium | reverse complement strand
TGTTTCGTTTTCTCGGTCGGACGAAAATCAATACGCGCGAGAATGAGAAAAGTCGCCGCCGCAGCCAGCCCCAGACCGAGGCCGAGCCAATTAACACGAAACCGTTCTGGCCGGATCACCTTGCTCCCGCTAGTCCCGCCATCCGCCAGCGCCCTCTCGATGCGCGACACCAGCGCTGGCGACGGCTGAACCGGTCGCAGTTTCTTCAGCTCACTTTCGAGTTCCTCGTTCATTGCGGTTGAAATGTTTTTTTCAAGGCGGCGAGCCCGTAGCGATAACGGGATGCCGCAGTGTTCTGTGAAATGCCAAGCGCTTCCGCGATTTCAGCAAAGGTTAGTTCGTTCCAAATTTTCATGACCAGCACTTCGCGTTGATCTCGCGGCAAACGATCGAGCGCTGCCACCAGCGCGCGCTGCGAATCATCCAGTTGCTCAAATTGCGGCTGCACCGTTCGCTCCGCCTCGCCAAAAACTTCCACTTCCCGCCGCGCCCGCCGGTTATCCCGCCGAATGAGATCGAGCGCAGCGGAACGGACGGCGGCGTAAAGCAGGGCGCGGTTTTTAATGCTGAGATTGCGTCGCCAGAAACGGACAAAAGCTTCCTGCACCACGTCGTCAGCATCAGCCGGGCTCCGCACCCATTGCCGGGCGAACAAAACCAGCCCGGGCGCGAGCTCCGAAAAACAGACTTTCCAATCTTCATGAGTGGCGACATTTTCCATGACCCTTCACGGTCTTTACTTTTGAGACGCCGCCAACTCTTGAATTTGTCTGTAATACAAAAATTATTTCTCGCTGGAGCGGTTTGCGCAGTGAGTGTAAGCGCACTCGCTCAACCCGCTGACTTTTCGGCTGCCCGGGAGATCGCGAAGATTGATGGCGAATATTCCAACCTTTCGGTCGCAAAAGGAATGCCTGCGGCGAGCGTCGAATATTTCGCGGAACACGGAGTCGCTTTCGCTCCCGGAGCAGTCAACGGAAAAAAATATTGGGCAGGGCGTACCGATTTTCCAGGCACGCTCATTTGGCAGCCGATCTTCGCCTTCGCCGCGGGCGCCGCTGATTTGGGATATACCACTGGGATATGGGAATTGAAAAACCCGCTTTCGCTCGCCTTTGGCCACTACGTCACCATCTGGGCCAAGCAGCGCGACGGCCAATGGAAAATCGCGCTCGACGTTGGCACGGAAAATCCGCAACCACCCGAATCCCGCCGAGCCTGCAACTGCTTCCACCCGATGTTACCGCCGGTACGCAACCGCAGGAGAATTCGCGACGCAGCTTGCAAAAAGCAGAACGGCAGTTTGGTGAGGCCGCGCACAACAGCATCGGCAAGGCCATTCTCGATTACGCCACTGACGACATTCGCGTCTATCGGGAAAAATCGTTCCCTGCCGTGGGACTTGCTGCCGCCAAGCTCATGCTGACTTCGGAGGACGGCAGCGTAACACTCGAACCCGGCGGCTCAAAGATGAGTAGGTCAGGTGATCTATCCTATAGCTACGGCAACTATTCAGGAGAACGCGCCAACGTAATTGAGCACGGAATCTACCTGATGATCTGGCGCGCCAACATGAACGGCGATTGGAAGCTGGCGCTCAATCTGCAAAAGAAACTCCCTCCCGCAGCCAAGCCGTAAAAAGCTACTTCTTGGGCAGCGGCCGAAGTAGTAAATCGCCTAGCCAGTCTGGATTCGCTACGCCTTCACGGTAGGCTCTCAGTGATTCAACGGACGAGTTCACCCGAAGGTTGCTATAATATCCCTCTTCATTTTGCCAGCGCTCGTGCCAGTAGACCGCAGCTTTGATTCGGGGATACCTGGAGCGGAACAGTTCCAGGCCCTCCTTAATCCACTCGGCCTTCTTGCCCGGCGGAAACTCGCCGGTGCCCCATTCTGCAATCATAATTGGCTTGTTTGGATCGACGCCGCTCATCTCCTTGTAAGGCCAGTCGACCAGCGAAGGTATGTCAGCCCATCCTTCCTCTTTATATTGCTGACCATAGACACTTAGTCCCAACCAATCCGCATAATCAGGGCCAGGGTAATAGGCGGGCGCGAAGTTCCATGTATCGATTGGAGAGGAGTAGTTATTCGTGTGGAACATCCACTTAATGTTACTGGCCCCGCGAGCTCGAACCCGGTCAACTACATGCCGATACGCTGCCTTGAATGTTTCCGGACCCTGCCATTTAGTTTTGTCCTCATTAGCCGGCCGGTTGCCACCATAGTATGTCCCCGACCACGGGAACCAATCGCCATTCATCTCGTTCGCGAATACGACGATCATCGGTTTGCCAAATGCCTTCGCGGCATTTGCCCAGTCATCGATGTACTTGTCCCAGGCACCGGCGATGATTGAATTAAGATTGAAACGGTCGGGTCCGGTGTTCTGCTCGTACGGCCGGTCCCACGGTGACCAAAAAACCAGCGGCAAAGA
>QHRJ01000317.1 GCA_003220075.1 Verrucomicrobiota bacterium | reverse complement strand
GGTGCCGGTAAAGGCTGGGTCAATGCTGCCGTAGGTCTTGCTCGCCGCATTGGGCGTGACCGAAGCGTCCTTCCTGTTAATCGTGAACTCAGCCGCGTTGTAGGTGATGTTGTAGTTCCCAAGAACACCTGCCGGGCTAAGCGTGGCACTGATCGTGTAAGGGCTACCCGCGACCGTCTCGCCGCCCGTGCGGCTGTAGGTGGCCGTTACGCCATCCCCGGCCAGGAAGCCAGCGAGGGTCCCGGTAAAGGCTGGATCAGCGCTGCCGTAAGTCTTGCTAGCGGCGTTAGGTGTCACGGAAGCGTCCTTCTTCTCGATAGTAAAGTCCGCGGTGTTGTAACTGATGTTGTAGTTGCCGAGCACACCCGCCGGAGCCAGGATCCCACTAATTTTGTAAGGACTGCCCGCTACCGTCTCACCGCTCGTGCGGCTGTAGGTCACACTCACGCCGTCGGCTGCCAGGAATCCAACCAGTGTGCCAGTGAAGGCCGGATCGGCACTGCCATAAGTCTTGCTGGCGGCATTGGGTGTGACCGAAGCGTCCTTCCTGTTAATCGTGAACTCAGCGGTGTTGTAAGTGATGTTGTAGTTCCCGAGGACACCGGCGGGAGCCAGGGTCGCGCTGATCGTGTACGGACTAGCCGCCACCGTTTCACCGGCAGCGCGCGTATACGTGGCCGTGACACCATCCCCCGTCAGGAAGCCAACGAGGGTACCAGTAAAGGCCGGATCAACCTCACCGTAGATCTTACTTGCTGCGTTCGGTGTGACTGAAGCATCCTTCTTCTCGATGGTAAAGTCGGCATTGTTGTAGGTGATGTTGTAGTTCCCAAGAACACCTGCCGGGCTGAGCGTGGCACTGATCTTATATGGGCTACTGGCCACCGTCTCGCCAGCGGTACGACTGTAGGTGGCAGTGACATTGTCAGCAGTGAGGAAGCCAACCAGGGTGCCGGTAAACGCTGGGTCGGCGCTGCCGTAGGTTTTACTCGCGGCATTCGGCGTTACAGAAGCGTCCTTTTTCTCGATGGTGAAGTCAGCCGTGTTGTAGGTGATGTTATAGTTGCCGAGCACGCCTGCCGGACTCAAGCTGGCACTAATCGTGTAGGGACTGCCAGCGACCGTCTCACCAGACGTGCGGCCATAAGTAGCAGTCACGCCATCTCCTGCGAGGAAGCCCAACAGGGTGCCGGTAAAGGCTGGGTCAATGCTGCCGTAGGTCTTGCTCGCCGCATTGGGCGTGACCGAAGCGTCCTTCCTGTTAATCGTGAACTCAGCCGCGTTGTAGGTGATGTTGTAGTTCCCAAGAACACCTGCCGGGCTAAGCGTGGCACTGATCGTGTAAGGGCTACCCGCGACCGTCTCGCCGCCCGTGCGGCTGTAGGTGGCCGTTACGCCATCCCCGGCCAGGAAGCCAGCGAGGGTCCCGGTAAAGGCTGGATCAGCGCTGCCGTAAGTCTTGCTAGCGGCGTTAGGTGTCACGGAAGCGTCCTTCTTCTCGATAGTAAAGTCCGCGGTGTTGTAACTGATGTTGTAGTTGCCGAGCACACCCGCCGGAGCCAGGATCCCACTAATTTTGTAAGGACTGCCCGCTACCGTCTCACCGCTCGTGCGGCTGTAGGTCACACTCACGCCGTCGGCTGCCAGGAATCCAACCAGTGTGCCAGTGAAGGCCGGATCGGCACTGCCATAAGTCTTGCTGGCGGCATTGGGTGTGACCGAAGCGTCCTTCCTGTTAATCGTGAACTCAGCGGTGTTGTAAGTGATGTTGTAGTTCCCGAGGACACCGGCGGGAGCCAGGGTCGCGCTGATCGTGTACGGACTAGCCGCCACCGTTTCACCGGCAGCGCGCGTATACGTGGCCGTGACACCATCCCCCGTCAGGAAGCCAACGAGGGTACCAGTAAAGGCCGGATCAACCTCACCGTAGATCTTACTTGCTGCGTTCGGTGTGACTGAAGCATCCTTCTTCTCGATGGTAAAGTCGGCATTGTTGTAGGTGATGTTGTAGTTCCCAAGAACACCTGCCGGGCTGAGCGTGGCACTGATCTTATATGGGCTACTGGCCACCGTCTCGCCAGCGGTACGACTGTAGCTGGCAGTGACGTTGTCGCCTGCGAGAAAGCCAACGAGAGTACCAGTGAAGGCTGGATCAGCGCTGCCATAGATCTTGTTCGCGGCATTCGGCGTTACAGAAGCGTCCTTTTTCTCGATGGTGAAGTCAGCCGTGTTATAGGTAATGTTGTAGTTGCCGAGCACGCCTGCGGGAGCCAGGGTCGCACTAATCTTGTACGGGCTACCCGCAACGGTTTCGCCGGCAGCGCGCGTATATGTGGCCGTTACGTTGTCAGCTGCGACGAAGCCAACCAGCGTGCCAGTGAAAACCGGATCAGCGCTGCCATAGATCTTGCTCGCTGCGTTCGGTGTGACTGAAGCATCCTTCCTATCGATCGTGAAGTTGGCGCCATCGTTGGTGATGTTGTAGTTGGCCAATGCGGCGGCTGGGGCCAGCATCGCGGTAATGTGATAGGGACTACCGGCAGCTGTTTCACCCGGCGCGCGGCCATAGGTCGCCGTCACGCTATCACTAAACAAAAAGCCTGAGCCACTTCCGGTGGTCAACGGAGTCGGATCGGGAGTACCGTACGTCTTGCTGGCGTCATTCGTGGTCCATGTCGCATCCCTCTTTTTAATGGTGAAGTCCGCACCAAGGTTGGTGATGTTATAATTTGTTAGAACGGAAGCTGGACTCAGCGCGGCAGTGATATGATACGACCCACCCGCGACGCTTTCACCAGCAGCACGCGTGTAGGTTGCGGTTACATTATCGCTGGCGGCGAACCCTGAGCCGCTTCCGGTGGTCAACGGATTGGGATCGGCATTACCATAAGTCTTACTGGCGTTATTTGTTGTCCACGTTGCGTCAATTTTATCGATTGTCAGCGTGCCGTTCTTGAAAACCGTAAAATCGTAGTTAGCTGCACTCAGCGAGCCAACTGTCGGTGTTATAGTGTAGGTGCCTGCGTTGAGAGCACCGGTTGCGTCGCCGGTGTAGGCAGCCGAGCCGGTGATGACGACGCTGCTGGTATCGCCGTTGACAAACCCCGTAATCGTCGAGGTAAAGGCCGTGAAGATATGGCCGTCGTAAGGCTTGGATTTATCGTCAGCCGTGACAGTGAGATGGGCCTTATTGACCGTCTGTGTGATGCTGCCATTGCTCGCCCGATAGATACCGGTGGGTGTGTAACAGCCAGTGATGGTATGTCCTGGGGCGGTGAGCGATGTCGTGGTGAAGCTGGCCTTACCGTTGGCGTCGAGGTTAGTCGGCCCGGCCAGAGCGGTGCCTCCACAGGTTGCGCTGTCGTAGAAGGTAACGCTGCCCGTCGGTGTTCCGCTGCCGGTCGTGACAGTGGCTGTGACGGTTACTGACTGGCCATAAGTCGAGGTGTTCCCGACCGAGGAGGAAGTAACTACGGTCGTCGTGGCCGGATTGTTGACGGTGAAGCCGTTCGTTAGAGTAGCCGTTCCGCCGCCCGGAACCGGATTAGTTACTGAGACGTTGCGCTGGCCAACCGCCGCTCCTGATCCAATCGTAATATTGGCGGTGAGCTTGATACTGCTGTTCACGGTTACCGTGTTGACCGTGATGTTGGTTCCAAAGCTAACGTTAGTTACACCACTGATGTAATTGGTGCCGTTGAAGACCACGTCTAATGTGTCGGAGATGTTTCCGCTGGTGGGCGCGATGCTGGTGAGATTTGGGGCCGGATTGTTGATATTAAACGGTGCGCTCGTTACAGAGGTTAGCCCGGCGCTAGTGGCCTGAAGCGTGTACCCAGTGCCGCCCTTATTGATCGAAAGGTCGGCGAAAGTGGCAGTGCCGTTCACTGCCGTCACGGGTGTTGTGCCGCTCAACGTTCCGCTGCTCGGATTGTTAGCTATCGCAATCGCAACCGAGGCGGTGCTGTTCGTCAGGTTGCCATTGGCGTCCTGAATCTGAACTGTGACAGCCGGTGTGATAGCAGCCTGGCCCGCATTGGTATTCGTCGGTTGCTGAATGAACGCGAGTTTGCTCGCTGCGCCTGCGTTTACCTGGAACGAATTGCTCGTTCCCGTTGCGGTGCCGCCTCCGTTGTCAGTTGCCGTGATCGTGAAGTTGCCGGTGTTGGTAATGGTGACGCTGTGGTTAGTAAGAACACCGTTTGTGAACGCCGCCGTCGTGATCGCGGTACTGGCGCTAAACGTTCCGGTTGAGGTGAGCTTTACCTTGAAGCCGTTGCCGCTGTAACCGATGACGGTGTTGTTACCGGCGTCCTGAGCCGTGATAGTGATGTTGAATGGGGTTCCGGCCGTCTGCGGACTGCTGATTGTAGCGAATGCAAAGTGGTCGACCGTTGTGTTGGCAACGACAGTAAATGTGATCGGGTTTCCTGTTCCTGCTGCTAATGAACCGCCTGACGCCCCGATCGTCACGGAACCGGCGGTGGCGCCAGTAATTGTTATGTTTGCTACGCCCGCTACGGCATTGACCGAGCCGACGCCCGTCACGCTGCCAGTGCCTGTCGTCTTTGCGAACGTCACACTTAATGTACTGTCAGCACCGGTGGTAATCGTATTGCCGGCGCTGTCTTGAATCGTTGCAGTCAGTGTCCGCGTAGTGCCTGCTGTCAGGTTGGCTGTGGAACCGCTGAGCGCGATCTTGCTAGCAGTGCCAGTAACAACGTTGAACGTGATTGGATTACCGGTCCCAGGAGTCAACGCACCAGCTGATCCGGTAGCCGAAGCAGTGATCGTTATGGCACCAGGCTGATTTCCAGTTACCGTTAACGTCGCTGCACCCCCTGACGCAGTAGCTGATCCAAGACCTGTTACCGTCCCGGTACCCGCGGTCTTGGCAAAGGTCACACTCAGTGTACTGTCCGCCCCTGTGGTAATCGTGTTGCCGTTGACGTCTTGGATCGTTGCGGTGAGTTGTCGCGTGGCGCCTGCCGCCAGGTCGGCGGTAGAACCGCTCAACAGCAGCTTGTTGGCAGCACCCGCCACTACGTTAAACGTAATCGGATTCCCAGCTCCGGCTGCCAACGCGCTTCCTGAAGCACTGATCGTAACCGCGCCCAGCTGATTTCCGGTCACGGTCAACGCTGCAACGCCAGCCACAGCGTTCGTCGAGCCGAGGCCGGTCACGGTCCCCACGCCAGCAGTCTTGGCGAACATCACGCTGAGCGTGCTGTTCGGACCCGAAGTGACAGTGTTTCCGTTTGCGTCTTGGATGGTTGCCGTCAAAACGCGGGTGCTGCCCGATGCTAAGCTGCTAGTAGAACCGCTTAACGCCAGCTTCGTCGCCGTTCCCGCTGCAATAGTAAGGGTTCCCGTACCGTCTTTACGCTGCCCGCCTGCCGTTGTGCCTCGAACAGTAAATGTGTAGGTACCGGCCACTATCGTCGAGGAGGATGTCTGCAGAGTCAGTGTCGAATTTGGGGACCCCTGAGCAACAGTGGTGGGGGAAAAGGACGCGGTGACACCAGCTGGGGTAGCGCCGGTCCATCCAAGAAAACTCAAGGTTACTGGATCGTCGTTATTGGTGCCACTTCCGCTGTAACTAGCGGTAATTTGATAGGTGACTGAGCTAGCAACGGCGGCAACGGCCGTCCCGGTCTGTGCTCCCACAGTGATAGAGTTAAGGTTTACGGCATCCGTGAACTCTACTTCTGCCTGCATGCTCGACTGAGCACCCATCGCAGTGACGTGAAACAGGGTGCCTAGTGGAATCAACGGCGAATAGATAAATGTTTTCGTTCGCTTTCCAACCGGATCCGCTCAGGATAACCGGGTCAGTGGGTTGATAATCGTCTTTATCGGTCCAGACACGCGCCGGATTAAAAGCGGCAATTTGCAACATCGGCTGGTTCTGCGCGTTCTCGCCGCCCGCGATTATGATCTTTTTGTCCCCGGAAAGTTCTGTCGCGGTTTGCCCTTTGCGCTGCAACGTCGTGCTGCCGGGAACCGATGTCTCATCAAACGGAATGAAGGCTGAGCTCTGATCGACCGCGTCCGGTGCATAGAGGCCAGCGACATCCGAGCGCAGGACAAGGATTTTTCCATTAGCCAGAAGGGTGGCGCTCGATGCGGGCGCGTCCATCGTTCCCTTGAGCGTGATCGTGTCCGATGAAGAATTGAACTCGTCGATGGTGTTGCCGGAATCGCCGCCGAAGAAAAGCAGGTGGGTATCGTCAAGCGCGATCGCCTCCTGCCCGGTGCGAACCGCCGTCATCTTTTGGAGATCGAGCGTAAACTTTTGATCCGTAGCGCTGAAATACTCCATCGAGTCGGTGTTACCGCCGGCGAGCAAAACGCTGTCGTCGGAAAATAAAATGGCAGTATGGCCAATTCGCGGCGCGGCCATGGCCAATAACGTCGAGGAAAATGATTCTGCCGTCGGCTCAAATATCTCCGCGGTGCCATCAGCGTCACCGCCGGCAATGAGCACTCTGCCATCATGGAGCCGGGTAGCGGTGTGTCGCGCACGTGCGGCGCCCATCGTGGCAGAAAGCACTCGAAAACCCGCGCCCGGATTTGCCGGGTCAAAAATTTCAGCGGAGGTGAGTGCCCCGCTCGAGCTAGTGCCACCGGCGATAAGGACTCGGCCATCGGCCAACAGCGTCGCCGTGTGATCGATGCGGGCGGTATTAAGTATGCCGATGGCGGTCGACGTTTCGTTCGCGGGATCAAAGACTTCTGCGGTGGCCACAATAATCCCAGCGCTGTCGCGCCCACCGGTGATGAGGACGCGGCCATCGGCCAGCACAGTCGCAGCGTGTCCCGTACGCGGAACGGCAAGTGGAGCAAGTTGCTCGACCTGGCTAGAACTTGAGGCATCGATCAGCGTTGCCATCGCCAGCGTGGCGCCAGCAGCGAGAAG
>QHRJ01000316.1 GCA_003220075.1 Verrucomicrobiota bacterium | reverse complement strand
GACAGCTCTGTGATCTTGAGCTGCTCCTCAATGGAGGTTTTTCGCCTTTGGGCGGCTTTATGACGAAGGCCGATTACGAACGCGTTTGCCACGAGATGCGGCTGGCGACAGGTACTCTTTGGCCCATTCCGATCACCCTTGATGTAAGCGAGGATTTCGCGAAATCGCTGAGTGCGGGGCGCAGCAAAATTGCCCTCCGGGATCCTGAAGGAGTGATGCTGGCGCTGTTGCACGTGGAAGAACTGTGGAAACCCGATCGCCTCCACGAAGCGCAAACGGTATTCAATAGCACCAGCCCGGCTCACCCGGGGGTCGACCATGTGCTTAACAAGTCGAATCCATGGTACGTCGGAGGCCGGCTTGAAGGTGTGCAGCGGCCTTCCAGCTATGATTTCAAAACATTGCGTTTGTCGCCTTCTGATTTGCGGCAGCAATTCGCACGGCAAGGCTGGCGCCGCATTGTTGCCTTTCAGACCCGTAATCCGATGCATCGGGCTCATGTCGAATTGAGCTTCCGCGCATGCAAACAAGCCGAAGCGAGTTTGCTTATTCACCCGGCGGTGGGACTGACAAAGCCAGGTGACGTCGATTACTTCACCCGAGTCCGGTGTTACCAGGTAGTCCTGACGAAGTATCCGCGGGGCACGGCAAAACTTTCCCTCCTACCGCTGGCCATGCGGATGGCGGGACCACGAGAGGCGATTTGGCACGCTCTCATCCGAAAGAACTGCGGTTGTTCGCACATGATCATCGGACGCGATCATGCCGGGCCGGGCACCGATGTGAGTGGAAAGCCATTCTACGACCCGTATGCGGCCCAGGAATTATTTAAAAAGTACGAACCTGAGATCGGGGTGACGATGATGCCCTTCCACAACATGGTTTATGTAGAGGATAACGCCAAGTATCTGCCAGAGGATGAAGTTCCGCGCGATGCCCGGGTCCTGAAGCTCTCAGGCACAGAATTACGTCAGCGGCTCAATGAAGGGCGTCTTATCCCGGACTGGTTTACTTATTCCGAAGTCATACAAGAACTGCGGCGAAGCTTCCCGCCTCGTCACCAACAGGGTTTCACCGTTTTCTTCACTGGCTTGTCCGGCGCCGGTAAATCAACCATCGCCAACGTCCTGCTGATCAAGCTCCTCGAAATCGGGGGGCGGCCGGTTACGCTTTTTGACGGCGATCTCGTCCGCAAGCACTTGTCGTCCGAGCTTGGTTTTTCGCGCGAACATCGCGATCTCAACATCCGACGCATCGGGTACGTCGCTTCCGAGATCACCAAGAACCGTGGCATTGCCATCTGTGCTCCCATCGCTCCGTACGATGCCATGCGGAAAGAGGTCCGCGCCATGATTGGGCCGTTGGGCGGATTCATCATGGTGCATCTCTCCACTCCGGTTGAAGTCTGCGAGGAACGCGATCGCAAAGGTCTCTATGCCAAAGCACGGGCGGGCATTATCAAGGAGTTTACCGGTATCTCCGATCCCTACGAAGAACCGACTGATGCGGACATCACCATCAATACGGCTGAACTCGCTCCCGACGAGGCGGCCCAGGAAATTATCCTTCATTTGGAAAGCGAAGGCTTCATCGGGAATCCGAGTAACTCGCGCGTTAGTTAGTATATCTAGGCGAACTACTGGCCCGGTGCCTTTGCTGGAACCAGCGGCGGTCCAGTCATGCTCTTGAGAACACGACCGAGATCGCTGTTGGTGGAAATGACCGCGGTAGTGTCGTGCTCAAATGCGGAGCGAGCTACATCCAGACTTCGCAGGAAAAGGTAAAGGTCCTGAGCGTCGGGTGTGCTGTAGGCGTTGGCGTAAATACGCGCTGCCTCCGCGTCGGCCTCGCCTTCAATCTTTAACGCGTCACGGTTGGCGCTGGAGATGATCGATGCCACTTCGCTCTCTTTTTGTCCGCTGATGTTGGCAGCCTCGCCGTGACCTTCAGAACGAAACCGGGCCGCGATCTGGTGGCGTTCGCTTGACATCCGCTCAATGATCTTCTCAGCTACTGCCGGGTTGTACTTGCTGCGTTTGAATCGCTCATCGAGTAGTTCGATTCCAAAGTCGGCGATCTTTTGCCGGGTCCGTTCCGTAATTTGTTTCTCGATTTCCCCTCGCCCAAGTTGAATATCGGGGATGTTGCTTGGCAAAATGGTGCCGCTCTTCTCCAGCTCCGGATCGCGCAAAGGTTGTCGCCCTTTCGTTACTCGAATTATCTCGACCAGATCATGAGTAGCCACCGCGGTCCGCGTTTCGCTTCCGAGAATATCGTCCAGTCGAGAGAGAGCGCTGCGCTCGTCATTTAACCGATTGTAGTAGAGAAGCGGGTCGCTAATGCGCCAGCGCGCGAAGCAATCGACGATGAGATAAAGCTTGTCCTTGGTAGGGCATTCCGTCGGCGGACCGTCCCAGGCAAGCACGCGTTTATCAAACCGGTTTACTTTATCGAAAAATGGCAACTTCAACTTCAATCCCGGAGTAGTTACGGTCCGAATGGCTTTGCCGAAC
>QHRJ01000232.1 GCA_003220075.1 Verrucomicrobiota bacterium | reverse complement strand
TTTGAATCTCGATAGCGCGCCCGGCGAAGAATTGCTCAAGGAAATTCGTAACAACGACGACATTCGGAGCGCGCAGGTGATCGAGCTGTAATCCGGAAAGCGGTTGCGCCCTTTCGCGGGCGAATCAATCTTGCACAAACAGATTGGATTTATGGGAACGATTCTAGGCACACTCGTTATCGGCTTGGTCGTCGGCGCCATCGCAAAGTTGCTGATGCCAGGCCGCGATCCGGGCGGTTGTTTGATCACGATTCTGCTCGGCATTGCGGGCGCTTTCCTGGCCGGATTTCTCGGCCGCAGCATCGGCTGGTACGAGCCGGGGCAACCCGCCGGCTTCATCGCCTCCATCATTGGCGCGATGTTACTTTTGCTCGCGTATCGATTGATCAGAGGGCGCCGATCGTAGCAAATAACCGCCGCAACTTCGGTTGCGCACTCTCGGGCCTGATGCGCTGGTAAACGATGCGACAGCCGACGCGATTGGCGATCTTGCTCGCCTTTGCGGCGCTCTATCTAATCTGGGGCTCAACTTATCTGGGCATTCGCTTGGCCATCGATTCCATCCCGCCGTTTCTCATGGCCGGTTCCCGCTATTTCACAGCCGGATTGATTCTCTACGGTATTGCACGGGCGCGAGGCGCAACACGACCGCCCGCCGCCACGTGGCGCAGCTCTCTTATCGTCGGCGGCTTTTTGCTGCTCGGCGGAAATGGCGGCGTCACCGTCTCGGAAAAATATATCGATACCGGTTTGGCCGCCGTCATCGTCGCAACCGTTCCGATCTACATCGTGCTGCTTTCATGGGCGAGCGGGTCCGCGCCGCGGCCGAACGTCCCGGTTTTGCTTGGACTGGCTGGGGGATTTCTTGGCGTCGGAATTTTGATGGCGCGATCACTGCATTTTTCGACGAATGAAACGCGACATCCGGGAGTTGGAATGCTGATTTTGCTCTTCGCCTCACTGCTTTGGTCAATCGGCTCGCTTTATTCGCGCGGAGCAAAGAATGCCGATTCACCGTTTATCGCTGCCGGCCAGCAAATGATTTGCGGCGGCGTGCTACTGCTACTCGCAGGATTTATTACACGCGAACAATTTCACCCAGATTCGGTCACAGCGCATTCCATCTGGGCGTGGATTTATCTCGTCCTGATTGGCGCCATCATCGGATTCACCGCCTACATTTACCTGCTGCGGCATTGCGATCCGGCGAAGGTGGCGACCTACGCTTACGTCAATCCGATCGTGGCGGTGATTCTGGGAGCGCTTTTCGCGGGCGAGCATCTCACTTCGCGAACTATCGTGGCGGCGGCGTTGATCATTGGATCGGTCGCAATTGTTATCACCACGCAACAATTAAGGCCGAAATCCGTGCCACCGGTTTCGGCCGCATTGGCAGAAGCAGATTAGGTCACCCCCGAGCGCCCTTGTAGCTGCCACTGTCTCCAGCGGCAGGTCGCTTCCTTTCTGCCGCCTGTGACGGCGGCAGCTACAATGCTACAACGCTTGGCATTCCTGGCATGTCCTCTCTAGTATCTTTCGATGGCTGAAACGCCAAAGAAGGAAACAATCGATGTTGTTCTCAAAAATTGGCGCGCGGAAGTAGAGACAGCGCAGGTCTATCGCGACCTAGCCGCGCGCGAGAGCGACGAAAAACGCAAAGGCATTCTCGTTCGCATGGCCGAGGCGGAAGAGCGTCACGCCAGCCGGTGGGAGCAAAAATTGCGCGATATGGGTGAGCCGGTCCCAACCTTAACCGACAATATCTGGACTCGCTTTCAACGCCGATTCACGCGTTCACTTGGAACCGACATTGCCATTCGTCGAATGGAAGCGGCGGAGGAAAAACATGAGCGCGAATTTTCCGCGCAACGCGATCGGGCACTCGCGGGCGAGCAGGACGTGCAGGAATTCTTGCGCACCAGCGCGCTGGAAGAAAAAGCGCACGCTCGGGCGTTGAATGCGATGGCCGGACCGCCGAATCCCAAAACCGCGCTCGATACAATTCTAAAACGCGAGCGTTGGCACGGACGCGGCGGTAGCTGGGTTGCCGACGCAATCTATGGCGTGAATGATGGGCTCGGCGCTGTCTTCGGAATTGTTTCCGGTGTCGCCGGTGCCACCAACAATCAACAGCATTATGTTTTGATTTCCGGTCTCGCCGGAATGCTCGCGTCCGCTCTGTCGATGGGCGCGGGCGCGTATCTCGCGGTCAAAAGCGAGGGCGAAGTTTATGAGGCGGAAATCGCACGCGAGAAAGCGGAAGTTGAAGAAAACCCTGAAGAAGAAATCGAGGAGATGGCGCTCTTCTACCAGCTCCAGGGCTTCAGCGTGGAAGAATCGCAAAAAATGGCCGAGCGACTGGCGGAAAATCCCGAGCAATTGGTTCAGGCGATGGCGCAAAGCGAACTCGGCCTTTCCGAGCATCGCTTCCCCAATCCATGGAAATCGGCGACATCAGCGTCACTCTCTACCGCAGTGGGCGCCTTCATACCCATCATTCCTTTCTTTTTCATGACTGGATTGCCCGCCGTTATCGTGGCTTTTGTTGTCAGCATCGTTGCGCACTTTGCGGTCGGCGCGATCAAATCGCTGATAACTATTCGCTCGTGGTGGGCATCCGGTTTTGAGATGACTCTCGTCGGCGTGATTGAAGCGGTCGTGACTTATAGCCTTGGTCTGGCTTTCGGAGCCGCTGCCTAACGGTATTTTGGCTTAATGGGCGACCTCGAAATCGTCCAAGCATTCCAAAGAACCGAAGAAAAGTTTTGCCAGGTCTACGGTCCCGAATCCGGGTCGGGAAAATCCCGCTCACGGGACACAATTCCGAGGCTTTTCGCAAGACGCTGACAGTTAAGCCTCACAATCACAATCGCTTGCGACTAAAGCTTGCCTTTGGCACGTCCGTTGCATAAGGCTTCCTCGAACACTGTCGTTCATTCGCTCAAGCTATGTACTCTCGACTCACTATTGTTTCCGTCGCCAGCGCGTTGGCTGTTTCCGCGGTCTGCGCTCAGGATAAACCGCAACCGACCGTTGACGAGTTGGTCGCAAAAAATGTGGCTGCGAAGGGGGGCGCTGACGCCCTGCGCGTGCTGCAATCGGTTCGTTTCACCGGCAAGATGCTGGTGAACGAAGGCCAGATCCAGCTCGCTTATATCGAGACTAAGAAACGTCCCGGCGAAGTGCGGTCCGAAGTCACCTTGCAGGGCATGACCGCTATCCAGGCCTATGACGGCGAACAAGGCTGGAAAGTTTCGCCGTTCCAAGGTCGAAAGGATCCGGAAAAAATGTCGGCCGATGACACAAAGTCGTTGATGGAAGAGGCGGAGATTGACGGGCCACTAGTCGATTGGAAAGCAAAGGGCAGCACAGTCGAGTATCTCGGCACGGAAGACGTGGACGGCACGTTGGCGCACAAGCTCAAAGTGGTCCGCAAGAATGGCGACGTAACTTTTGTTTATCTCGATCCCGACGCTTTCCTGGAAATTCGCAAAACTACGCAACGGGTGGAACAAGGCGCGCAGGTGGAAGTAGAGACCGATGTGGGCGACTACGAAAAAATTGCGGGCGTCTTTCTTCCATTTTCCATTGAGTCCGGCCGCAAGGGTGGACCAGACAAACAAAAAATCGTCATCGACAAAGCAGAACCCAACATTTCGGTTGATGACGCGATCTTCAAATTTCCAACCGCGAAATAATATATGCGTTTTATCATCCCTGCCTTGCTTTTTCTAATTCTCGTTAGTTCAGCAGCTTTCGGCGCGAACGAAGCGCCTTACAATTCCGCCACAATTTCCGGACTCGGTGCGCGCAATATCGGATCGGCCACGATGAGCGGCCGCATTTCCGCAATGGCGGGCGTAAAAGAGCCTTCGGGCAAGATCACCCTCTTCGTCGGTGCGGCCAGCGGCGGCCTTTGGAAATCGGATGACGGCGGTACCCGTTTCCGTCCGGTATTTGATGAACAGCCAGTGCAATCGATCGGCGCGATCGCGATTGATCCGAAGAATTCCAGGAACATCTGGGTCGGCTCCGGCGAATCGTGGACCCGCAACAGCGTGTCAATTGGTGACGGCATCTACAAATCAAGCGATGGCGGCGAAACCTGGACCAATGCCGGATTGTCGAAGTCGGAACGAATCGCCCAAATTGTCGTTAGTCCGAAAAACAGCGACACAGTTTTTGCCAGTGTGCCCGGAGCGCTCTGGAGCGACTCGGCCGATCGCGGGCTTTATCGTACCATCGATGGCGGCAAAAATTGGGGGCTCGTGCTCAAGGGGAGTAATCTTTCGACTGGATGCTCTACCGCTACGATCGATCCCAACGACTCGAATATAATGTTTGCGGCACTCTGGGATTTTCGGCGTAAAGGCTGGACTTTTCGTTCCGGTGGCGATGGCCCGAACGCGCCATCGGGCAGCGGATTATTTCGCTCTAACGATGGCGGCAATACCTGGAACGAGATCACGGACGAGAACAGCAAGGGTTTTCCAAAAAAGCCGTATGGTCGTATTGCAGTTGCGATCGCGCCATCGAATTCGAAACGGGTTTACGCTTTTGTTGAATCAACCGACAGTGCTCTCTTCGTCTCCGATGATGGGGGCAGCACTTGGGACAAGCGCGACAAGAGTCAATGGATGGTGTGGCGTCCGTTTTACTTCGCCAATTTAATCGTTGATCCGAAAAATTCCGACCGCCTTTTTAAGACCGACGGCTCAATGATCGTTAGCGAGGATGCGGGGAAAAGCTTCGCCGCGGTTGGCGGGTTCGGTGGAATGCACGGGGACGTTCATTGCGTCTGGATCGATCCGGCCAATCCGCAAACTGTCTTTTCCGGGGATGATGGAGGGATGTGGTATTCTTACAACAGCGGGAGCAAATGGTGGAAAGGCGACAACCTTCCCGTCTCGCAGTTCTACCATGTCAGCGTGGACGACCAGGATCCGTATCATGTCTATGGCGGGTTGCAGGACAACAGTTGTTGGGTCGGGGACTCCCAGTATCCCGGCGGCATCACCAATAGCCGCTGGGAAAACCTGTACAATGGAGATGGCTTTTTTATCTTTCCGGATCCAAGTGATCCCGATTACATTTATGCTGAATATCAGGGTGGTTATGTCGGCCGGGTAAATCGGCATACTCACGAAGCGCGCGACATCCAGCCCAAGCCGAACTACAAGGAGAAGCTGCGCTGGAACTGGAATACGCCGCTGGCGGTTTCGCCTAACGAGAAAGGGACACTTTATATCGGCGCGCAATTTCTATTTCGCTCGCGCGATCATGGTCAGAACTGGGAACGCATTTCGCCTGACCTGACGACAAATGATCCGGAGAAACAAAAACAGGAACAGTCGGGCGGAATCACCGTCGATAACTCCGCGGCGGAGATGCACACGACAATCTATTCCATTAGCGAATCGCCCAAGGACAAGAATGTGATCTGGGTGGGAACCGATGATGGCAACCTGCAACTGAGCCGCGATGGAGCTAAGAGCTGGAACAACGTGGTTGGAAACGTTCCCGGCCTTCCGCCGAACTCCTGGGTAAGCTGGGTCCAGGCCAGTAA
Source organism: Verrucomicrobiota bacterium (assembly GCA_003220075.1). Lineage (GTDB taxonomy): Bacteria > Verrucomicrobiota > Verrucomicrobiia > Chthoniobacterales > UBA10450 > AV69. Next base: position 3,430 of record QHRJ01000232.1, on the reverse strand, counting down.
CTACGAAGCCGGCACTGCCTACGCCGCCTTTGATCGCCACACCTTTGGTGACATGGCACCGTACGTTTTCCGCACGGCTGACTTTGGGAAGACCTGGACGCCACTCGTCACGGCGCAGGATTCGAAGGGTGTTCGAGGTTACGCCCACGTCATCAAAGAAGATGTCGTGAAGCCGAATTTGCTTTTTCTGGGGTCCGAGTTTGGTCTTTACGTTTCGATTGATGGCGGAAAGGCATGGGCGCAATTCAAAGGCGGCCGGTTTCCGGCGGTGGCAGTGCGCGATCTCGCGATCCAGCCACGTGACAACGATCTTGTCCTGGCCACGCATGGACGTGGGATCTGGATCGTCGATGATATCACGCCATGGCGCGCACTCACCCCGGAGCTTCTTCCGCAGGAGGCAGCCTTTGTTTCGGCGCGACCAGTGCAGCAGCGCATTGAAGGGGGTGGTGGGTGGGCTAACGGCGACGCCGTCTTTATTGGGGATAATCCGCCAGACGCCGCGGTCATTACTTATTACCAGAAAGCACGACATCTTTTTGGTAAACTAAAGCTGGAAGTGCTCGATTCTTCCGGCCAGGTAGTTGACGAACTACCTGCCAGTAAACGACCAGGCTTGAATCGCGTCACTTGGAGCATGCGGGCAAAGCCGCCCCGTGTTCCACCAGCAGCGCAAGTTGCTTTCAATGGTGTCCGCGGCCCGCGTCTTGTTCCTGGGGTTTATACTGTCCGCCTAACGAAAAATGGGAAGGCGACGGAAACGAAGCTTACTATCGGGCTCGATCGACGGGCAAAATTCAGCGAAGTGGATCGGAAAGCGCAGTTCGATGCGGCAATGAAAGTGCGTGCGTTGTTCGAAGACGAGAGCGACCTGATGGACCGTATTTTATTTCTGCGCGGTACGCTCGCCAAAACAGGCGGCGCCTTGCCAGAATCTGATCCATTGAAGAAGGCCGTGGGCGATTTCGATGGCAAAGTGGACGCAGTCCGCAAACAAATCGTGGCTACGAAGGAAGGTGGCGCGATCACGGGCGAAGAACGTTTGCGCGAGCACACCGATCAACTTTATGGCGCGCTCCTGAGCTATGAAGGCAAACCGGGCGACTATCAACTCGCCTACTATGAAGCGTTGAAACGCGAACTCGCCGATGCCTCGAATGAGTTTGCGGGGCTAGTGGCAAAAGATTTGCCCGCGCTAAACGACGCCCTCAAAGCCAAAGGACAACCGGCGATTTCGCCACCACCAGAGAAGGTCGCGGTTAACGACGACACCGCCAACTTTCCCGGCGGTGGCGGCATTACTGGGCCAACCGATCCCGATGGACCTGCTGCCAAAATTACCCTGCCCGCGGATTTTCGAGTTTTGCATTAACTGAGAATCCCCCGCATAATTCTACGAACCGGATCATTCGGGGGTATAGCTCAGTTGGTAGAGCGTCTCGTTCGCAATGGCCCCCAATGCTTGTTAGCGCACATTATCTAAAGTGGTCACATGTGCTCAACTAGAGGGTAAAGAACCGAATCGGGCTTATCTCACGTTGTCTCACCGGTGCCGAAAACAGGGGGCGAGTGGACAAAGCGGCGTACCAAGGCGCAAGGCGCGCGCGCGATGCGTCACGGTTGTAAGGCGTGTTGGGAAATGGCGCAGGCCCAGCGGTCGCTCGTGGACGACGGGGCGGCTTTATGGGCGGTCACACACGGACGCGACAAGCTCAGCGCGAGACGGCGCAACAAAATTTAGCAGTCCGAATCGCCGTTTGGAAAATTCGGCCGTTTAAGGGTGGCTGGCGATGTTCGCCATAAATGTTCTGGCGACGTCCTGCTCTCGCACGACCTTTCGTCGCACTACCATCGGGGCTGCAGGGTTTCACTGCCGTGTTCGGAATGGCAACCTGAAAGCGCGACTGTCTTAAGTAATCTCATCTTAAATTCGTAGCTGATTCGAGAAGGTGTGCGATTGCTGTTGTCTCCGGAGAACTCGCCTTGTACTTCGGAAAGAAGCAAATTTGTCAGGCTCCATGCAAAATCACTGAGGCAAGGCGTTAATCGGCAGACTAACGCTTGCTGATCTGCGGTCGTCGACCGGGCTTGTCATCGGATTGTACGTCACAATGCATCTGTCGAATCACGCGCTCGGCTTGATTTCAGTCCGCGCACAGGAAGCGGTTAGGCCGTGGGTGATGGCGGTGTGGCATTCACCACCGGGCCAGGTGCTGCTCTATGGTAGCCTGAGTGTTCACCTCAGGATTGCGCTGATCGTGTTATTTCGACGCCGCCATTATCATATGCCGGCATGGGAGGCGAGTCAGATTCTACTCGGCCTGACAATTCCTTATCTGTTGCTGGTCCACATCGTAAACACCCGGGCCACCCGCATCCTTACCGGTATCGACATCGATTACACTCACGAGATCGCCAATCTCTGGGTCGATCCCTGGACCCGGTTTCGACAAATCGCGCTCGTTTTGCTGGTGTGGGGACATTTCACGGTGGGCCTGCATTTTTGGTGGCGGGGCGAGCACCATAGAGGTGGCCCTGCTCGATGAGGCAAGCCTGCGTCGGATTTTGATTTAGCACTGTAGCGTCCGCGCCGGCGGCGCTTCGAGAATGTACAAAAAAAAGGCCCAGCACTTTGACTAGCAAAGTGCTGGGTTCTGGCGACGTCCTACTCTCGCACGACCTTTCGTCGCACTACCATCGGGGCTGCAGCGTTTCACTGCCGTGTTCGGAATGGGAACGGGTGGTGCCACTGCGCTACTGTCACCAGAGTCCGAAGCAGGACTGGCGATTCGCCGTCTTTGGCGGCGAGGCAGGCCGATGCCGAACTCTGGGGACTGTGATTGGTGATCGGTGGATGGTGAGAGCTGGTTTTTCTTTTACCATTCACTTACCGCTATTCACCCGGAAAAGAACGGCTGCTTCTCTGATGTCTACATACAGGCTTTCGGATTCGGCGGTCATAGACCGCCACTACAGTGACAACTTCGTCTGAGTTTTAATTTGAGATCATTTGATCTTCTCTGTTCGCCGTCGTGCGCCATAGCGAACGACGGGTTAACAGAAAAGTAAATGATCAAGCCGAACGGGTTATTAGTATCTCTCAGCTGAATACATTACTGCACTTGCACCGGAGACCTATCAACGTGGTGGTCTACCACGACCCTTCAGGGAGAACTCATCTTGGGATAGGCTTGGCGCTTAGATGCTTTCAGCGCTTATCCTTTCCGAACATAGCTACCCAGCACTGCCGTTGACACGACAACTGGAACACCAGCGGTTCGTCAGACCCGGTCCTCTCGTACTAAGGTCTGAACCCCTCAATTCTCCTGCGCCCACAGTGGATAAGGACCGAACTGTCTCGCGACGTTCTGAACCCAGCTCGCGTACCACTTTAACCGGCGAACAGCCGGACCCTTGGGACCTTCTCCAG
>QHRJ01000310.1 GCA_003220075.1 Verrucomicrobiota bacterium | reverse complement strand
GATGCTAGTCGGCTCAAATTCCACCAAGGCGGAGCGCGAAAAATTTCGGGACCGCATTCGAAAAGAGCCGCGTAATTACATTGCCCAGCCCATCATTCCGCTCTCGCGCTCGCCCGCCTTCGATGAAGGCGTCATCCGTGGGCGGCACGTTGATTTGCGTCCCTACATTTTATCGGGGGAGAAAATCAAAATCATTCCCGGCGCACTCACCCGGGTGGCGTTGTGCGAAGGGTCATTGGTGGTGAATTCATCGCAAGGCGGCGGGAGCAAAGATACCTGGGTGCTCGAGGAAGAAGCAGTGGAGTAATGGAGTGGTGGAGTAATGCCGATGCCTGCCACGGCGCTTCTACTCATGCTCATGCTCCTACTCATGCTCCTACTCATGCTCCTGTTCACCCCACTACTCCATCACTCCATCTTCGTATGCTGAGTCGGGTCGCTGATTCCCTTTTCTGGATGAGCCGCTACATCGAGCGTGCAGAAAATAATGCCCGCATCGCCGACGTAAATCTGCAATTGCTCCTCGATCTTGAAAACACGCGCGATCCCGACACTCAGCAGCAATGGAACCCGATCATCAGTTCGCTGGAAGAAAACGAACTTTTCACTTCGCTCTATCAAAACCCCGATGGCCAGGCCGCCGTCGATTTCGTCTGTCTAAAGCGCCAGAACCCGAACTCAGTTTACTCCTCTCTCGCCGCCGCTCGCGAAAATGCGCGCACTGTGCGCGAACAAATTTCGAGCGAAATGTGGGAGCACATCAATCGTCTCTACCTTTTCGTCAAAGGCGAGACCGGGAAAAAGATGCTGCGTTTGAGTCCGTACGAATTTTTTCGCCGCATCATTACCGGCTCACATCTGATCCAGGGAATCGCTGACGCGACCATGACGCACAGCGAAGGTTGGGATTTCATTCGCATCGGAAGATTTCTCGAACGGGCCGACAACACCTCGCGCATCCTCGACGTCAAATATCATCTCCTCTTGCCTTCGGGAGAAAAAGTCGGCGGCAACATCGACACCGTCCAATGGATGTCGGTCTTGAAATCGTGCAGCGCGCTTGAGGCTTACCGCAAGATTTATGTTGGGCAGGTCGCGCCTTGGAAGGTCGCGGAGTTTTTGATCACCTATCCCGAATTTCCCCGGTCAATCCGCTTCAGCGTTGAGTCTCTTGATGCTGCCCTCCATCGCATTTCCGGATCGCCCGAGACGAACTACGCCAACGAAGCAGAACGTCTTTCCGGCCGCCTACGTTACGATCTCGATTTCGCTACGATAGGCGACATCTTCGAATACGGCCTGCATGAGTACCTCATTCTCACCCAAAAACATCTCGCCGAAATCAGCACTGCCCTTTTCGAAATCTATTGTGCCACCAACGAAACG
>QHRJ01000309.1 GCA_003220075.1 Verrucomicrobiota bacterium | reverse complement strand
GATCTGGGGACCCTTCCGTTTTTCGCAAAAAAATCTGCACCGCTAATACGTCGAAAAGCGCGCCGAAGCATCCCGGCAAGTTTATATATTCTCCTGCAGTCCAATCCTGAAGAGAGATCACACGGTCCATTTTCTTTTTTCGCATCGTCGCCATTGGTGTAACCAACTCCTGTGAATGAAATCCCACTTTCCTGGCGCTCGCCCAAGACCGAAGTGCGGCAAAGTC
>QHRJ01000308.1 GCA_003220075.1 Verrucomicrobiota bacterium | reverse complement strand
GCAATCGCCACGCGTCGCGATTACATCGAAATGCAGCTGGCCACCGGCAGTCCAGTTGTGGCGCTTGGTTATACGGAGGGGGTCTTGCTCCTGACGGTGGGGCAGCAAAAACTTTTCGAGATTTACGATCGGATTGCGCTCGGTGCCATTGGGCATCCGGGCGACATCGAGCGTCTGCGCATGGCTGCGATTGAACTTGCCAGCACCGAAGGATTTACCCGCTCGGCCGCGGATGTTTCACTGCGTCGCCTAGCCTATTACTCGTTAAGTCCGGTGATGAAAAACGCCTTCGAGCAGATTTACGGCGCGCCCTTCCTGGCCCGTTTGCTTTTTGTCGAAATCGGAACCTCCCCGGCCGACGACCTTTTTCTGGAAGTGGAATACGACGGCGCCATTAATCTGCACCCAAGTAACGGAGGCAATACGCCTTTTGCTGTTCTGGCTGCGAGCAAAAAGTCGGCCGAGCAAATGGCAGGATTTCTGAGCAGACGATTTCAAAGTGGCAAGGATCTGTCGGCAACTCTCGAACTCGCGCTCGACACCTGGACGGTCGGCCAATCTAAAACCGATGAACCGATGCCGGAAGAGGATGACATTCGGCGGCAACGGAGTGAGCGGGTTGGCAGTGGGTCAATTTCGGCGGCGGTGCTGGAGCGCAACACGAATCGGTCAGTGCGATATCGCGCTGTCAACGCGAGCGAGCTGGCGCCGTTGATCCCAAAATAGAATGGGCCGTTTCCGTCTCTCAGAGCCGGCCAGTGACTAAATTGCCTGGCTTGGTCTCGTCTTAATGGCCTTGTCGTTTTTGATGTTGATGCGGACGCGAGAACCACTATTGCCGCACACCACACCCCCACATCATAAGAAGGCGGAGCCGTTCGCTTTGGTTATACTCGATCCCGGCCACGGTGGGCAGGATTCAGGGGCGATGGCGGGCAATGTTTTGGAGAAGGATCTGACATTTGATGTGGCCCAGCGAGTCGATCGCCTTCTCGGTGGTCAAGGCATCTCGACATTGCTGACGCGCACGGGAGATTCCTATGTCTCGTTAAGCGAGCGGGCACAGCTGATCAATCGCGCCAATAATGCCATCGTAGTGAGCATTCATTTTGATGACGGACCGCGGCCGGACGTCAGCGGAATCGAGACCTATTTCGCTGCCCAACAAGCCACTGGGGTTGCAACGATCGCAAGTTGGCTGCCATTTCTGCAAAAGATCGCCAACAATCAGCCGAATGTAGAAAGTCAGAGCCTGGCCCAATTTATTCAGCAGCAACTGGTGGCGCACACGCAAGCGGTTAACCGCGGAACGAAAGCGGAGCAGTTTTATGTGCTGGCAAATGTGCGCCATCCCGCGGTGCTGGTGGAAGCCGGTTTTCTGACCAACAAAAATGAGATCGGGAAATTGGCGGACGCGAACTATCGCGAGCAACTGGCGGTGGCGATAAGCGATGGCATTTTGAAATATCGGGAGACGATCAAAGCATCCGGTGACGATCTTGACGGAGCGAGTCCATGAATAAGAAGATAGACAAGGCGTCAAATCGCCTGCAGCGATGAAAAGAAAAATCGGGACGGCGATTTTGGTGAGTGCATTTGCGCAGCTGGCGCTGGCTGACAGCACCGTCCAGCAGGCGCAGGAAGAGCTAAAGGAACAAGGTTACTATTTTGGCCAAATCAACGGGGACAAAAACGCCGACACTGTCGCCGCGATCCGGCGATTTCAAATTCGCAGCGGCTTGCAAGTGACCGGAGAGTTAGATCAAGAGACGGTGCGGGCATTGCACGCTGCCTCTGCTTCCTCTACGGCAACGACAACGGCTACGCCGCAATCTCGGAATCTGGAAGATTCCGGCAATACCACTGAGAGAGTCGCACCCGCGATGTCGCCCCCGCGCGATCTTCAGACTTATCGAGAGCAACCGGCGCCAGCAGAATCGGCGGCGAGTGTTTTCAGCAACACGCCCTATGAAATGGCGCCGCCCGAATTGCAAGAGCGTGTCGTAATTGGCGCGCAAACGCAACTGCGGCGGCGTGGGTTTTACAAAGGTGAAAGCGACGGCGTCTTTGGACCGAATTTGGAATTCTCGCTGCGCGCATTTCAGTCGCACCTGGGTATTCCGCCCAATGGCAGGTTCGACATGGAGACGCTGGCTGCACTCGGCTTATTGCCTGGTCAACGCGGGCGCCCTCCGATGGAAATACCGCATCGGCGTTTCATCCCCTCGGAGGAACCGCCGGTCCGCGGCGAATGGATTCACTAGGCAGCTCCATCATTGCGCGCGTTCGAAGGTAACCGACTGCAGTTCAGCG
>QHRJ01000307.1 GCA_003220075.1 Verrucomicrobiota bacterium | reverse complement strand
CACAAATGTTTCTTGATCGCCGCGATGAAAATAAACATCGGATGCGGCGGCGGTAATTCCGCTCCAGCCATAAACATAGGTTGCCCGCACAGACCGCAAATCCGGGAAACTGCCGCGCGGATCCCGTGTTAAAGTCGACGGCCAATTGCTTGCCGCTCTCGTCTGCTGCGAGATCAAGATCCCAAGACTCGTTAGGATCACCGCGCACCAACTCGATCGCGCCAGAGGAAATGGGGAGAGGCGCGACATCGGAAAAGCAAAACGCACGCCGGCCGGTGCAGGCGTGCGTTTTGCGTGAGAAAGTGAGCCTACGGCTTTTTCGGGCTCGCAGATGCAACCGGCAAAGCCTTCG
>QHRJ01000231.1 GCA_003220075.1 Verrucomicrobiota bacterium | reverse complement strand
CCAAGTCTTTCACCCGATAAAGCTCAAGCGTATCGGTCACTTTATTGAAAACGCCTTCCGTAATTTTCAGTCGCTCACTGGTGAGTTCGTAAACTTTGTTTTTCGTCTGGAGGAAACGGGCGAGCGCGATGAAGATCGGCACGATGGCTGGCGAGAGAATGTACGGGCTAAAGTCTCTGGTGGATTCGTTGTGCCAGAGAATAGCGAACAAGAGGATAAGAGCGCAAAGGCAAAGGGCGCAAAAAAGGAAGGCGCTCGCGTTTTTCACTTGCGAAGAAGTGCCGCGCCAGACCGTTTCTTCCGCCATGGTGCAACTTGTAGCCAAGCCCTGCGCGAGCACAAGCCGGTGATAACGCGCGCCTTTGTCCTAGCCGCAGGAATGGGAACCCGTTTGCGTCCGCTGACGGACGCATTGCCGAAACCGCTCGTGCCAATTTTTCAAAAACCACTCATCACCTTCGCGCTCGATCACCTGATTGACGCGGGCGTGAACTCGTTCGTTATCAATACCCACAGGCTTCCTGAATTATTTACCGCTTTTTTTGCGCGCAACACTTACGCCGAGCACCCGGTCACGCTCGTGCACGAGCCGGACTTGCTTGAAACCGGCGGCGGAATCAAAAATGCCGAACCTTTCTTTGCTTCCGAACTCTTCCTAACTTACAGCGGAGACATTCTCACCGACGTCGACCTTCGGCCGTTGATCGACGAACATTTTCGGCGAGGAAATGACGTCACGCTCGCCTTAAGAGAAACAGGTCTCGGCGCCGATATTGCGTTTGCCGATGGCAAAGTCGTAGATATCGCCAACCGACTCGGCATCGCAGGCCGCTACGATTTCGCTAACATCGCGGTGTGGAGTCCCACGGTTTTCCGACGAATTCCGCCGGCACAGAAAATCTCTTTCATCCCGGTGGTGACCGAATGGATCAAGGAAAACGGCAGGATTGGCGGAGTCATTCTGAACGACGGGAAGTGGTTTAACGTTGGATCGGTCCGCCAATATCTGGACCTTCATCGCGCACTTGCCGCGGAAAAATGGAAACCGCACTACGTTCGGACGCCAGAATGGCCTCTGGCAGTGGCGAGAAATGCCCGCGTGCACCCAAGTGCAAAGGTGTTCGGCTGTTCTGTCGTGGGAGAGAACTGTCGCGTCGATAGCGAGGCCAAATTAGTGGACACGATCCTCTGGCCCGGTGCACAAATTGCTTCTCGAAGTGTGCTGGAAAACTGTATCGTCCGCACTCATCGAACTGCTGCCGGAACCTTACATGACGCAATTGTTTGAAGTGAAAACCGATTTGCTTCTTAAGCAAACGCGCCTTCATCTGCCGGCCTTCAGTGAAGGCAAAATCGAAATCTCGCCGATCGAAAAGGGCGGCTCCGATCGCCGGTTCTACCGTGTTCGTTGTGTGCCGGAGCAATCGCTCATTTTGGTAAAGTACAATCTCGAGCGCGCGGAAAACCGCCACTACGTGCGCATCGCCGAATTTTTGACGGAACATGGGATTGCCGCGCCGAAAATATATTTTCATGACCCGGAAGAAGGGCTGATTTGGATCGAGGACCTGGGTGAGAGCGATCTTTTCAGTTTTCGCGACGAGACCTGGTTGGTCCGCGGCGCGCTTTACCGATCGGCCTTGGATGAAATCTCCAAGCTTCACGATTTGCCGGAGCGCGAATGGACCGAGCTGAATGGCGAAATGCCGCCGGAGTTTAACGCAACGCTTTATCGGTGGGAGCAGAATTATTTTTTCGAAAATTGTCTCGGCCGAATCTTTGGGTTGAACGAAGGGAGACTACGCGAGCTCGCCTCGATACCTGCTCTTGAAAACATCGCGGAGCGACTGGCAGGGTTGCCGAGGGTATTGGTGCACCGTGATTTTCAATCGCAAAACATTATCGTGCGGGCCGGCCACGCCTTTTTGATCGATTTCCAAGGGATGCGGCCCGGCTTGGCTGAGTACGATCTGGCGTCGCTGTTATTTGATCCCTACGTCCGGTTCTCGCCGGCCGAGCGCGAGGAACTTTACTCCTATTATATGGAGCGCCGGGGGCTATCACCGAGCAGGCAACTGCGCGAAACGCTTCGGCTATGCGCAATGCAGCGCTTGATGCAAGCGCTTGGGGCTTATGGCTTTCTCGGACTCGTGAAAGGCAGCCAGCATTTCCTGGCGCACGTCCCTTCCGCGCTCCACTCTTTGCGTAACCTAATCGCCGATATTGATTTACTCGAGCCGTTGGGTGCGGCGCTTGCTTGTCTGCCAAAGAATGGCTGGAGTAATTAGCGCAGAGGCCTCTTTTTCCATCCCGAGACTCCGAATCCGGCGGCCCGGGATCGCTATGTCCAAGTCGGATCGCGTGGATCCTTTGCGGCGTTGGATCGCCTGGGGGGCGATGCTTGCCGGCAGCGTCATTCCGATGATTTTCAGTCATCCCACCGGCCACGGCCCGCCTTATTTAGTGCCCGCTACGCAAGCGCTCGTTCTTGCAGGTGCGGCCGTCATTGCGCGCAGATCACGCCGGCTAAGTCCGCTGGCCGGATTTCTTTTCACCATTGCAATTTTGCGGCTGGGATGGTCTGTGATTGCGCCGATGCTCGGCGAATGGGGGCCAATTCAAAGCTTCGCTGCTGGGATAAGCTGGGGGCCAAAGATTTTCATGTCGCGTTTGTTGAATGTTGCCGGCGCACTCCTGATGCTCACCACTTTCATCGGTCGCAATTTCAGCACGGATGATCTTTTTCTGCGCGTCGGCCAACTTGATGCGTCTGCCCAGCCTGAACCTATCCTGTGGTTCCGCAAGCCGATACCATGGACCCGGTTCGGCCCGCAGTTACTCGTCATTTTTGGCGTGGGCCTGACCGCATTTTTGTTTGTCAGTCTCCGGCCGAATTTCGGGGACCTATCCCGGCTCTGGCAACTTCTGCCCTGGGCCTTGGCGACCGCGGCCCTAAACGCCGCCAACGAAGAATTCCAATTCCGGTGCGTTCCTCTAGCGCACCTTCGCAATGTGCTACCAGTGCGCGAAGCGCTTTGGTTGACGGGGATTTTCTTTGGGTTGACGCATTACTTTGGCCAGCCCTCGGGGCCGATCGGCATGATTATGGCGACGATCGCGGGATGGATTTGGGCGAAAAGTATGGTGGAAACGCGGGGTGCAGGCTGGGCTTTCGGCATCCACATGCTGCAGGATGTCGTGATCTTTTATTTCCTCGCGATGTCGATGAAAAACTAGCGCACAAACGGGTTGGTTTTGCGTTCCTCACCGATGGTCGTGGGCGGCCCGTGTCCCGGCAAGACGGTTACGTCGTCCCCCAGCGGGAACAGCTTCCCCTTAATTCCTTGAAACAATTGTGGCCCGTCACCGCCGGGCAAGTCCCAACGACCCACGCCGCCGGCAAAGAGAACATCACCTCCGATCAAAAGCTTTTCGGAACGCGAAAAGAAGCAAAGGCTACCGGGGCAATGACCAGGGACCTCGAGCATCTGAAATTTCACTCCCAGAAAATCGCGCTCGCTCGTTTCTTGGATAAAAAAATCGGGCGTAACTGGTTCGATTTCAAAGCCGAAGCCGAAGTTCCGGAAGAAATCCGGGTCCGAAATCATCGGCGCGGTATCCGAGTGACAACCGATTGGGCAGTGAAATTTTCGCTTAATTTTCGCAACATCGCCAACGTGATCGATGTGCCCGTGAGTGAGGAGCAGTAGTTTCAAATCGACTTCGCGATTTTCCAGCCACGCGCAACTGCCGTCGGGCGCGTCAAATAGAATCGCGCCCTCGGGGGCGGGAAAGAGGTAGCAGTTCGTCTCGAAAATTCCGCCACAAAACGTCTCGTATTTCATTTTTAGGTTCCGTGCCAATCGCAACGTTTTTTGAATATTCTGCTTTAGCGATTGTCTTTTTAATCGCTGCGGGAGTCTGGGATTCAAGGGGAGTTCTTGCGTTCAGGGCGCCGATCTGCGACTATGGGAAACTTCTTTTTTAGGGCATGAATTATCGTTTTCGTTCATACGCCGCGGTGGCGGCGATATCACTGACCAGCCTAGCTTCAACGGGGGCGCTTCCGGCAAAGACCGATCTGGACAATGTTTGCGTCTCGGTTGGCCGACTGCTGGAGGAAGGTCATTACACCCACAAGCAATTAAACGACGATTTATCGGGCAAGATTTTGCGCAGCTATCTGGAACTCCTCGATTTCAGTCACCTTTTTTTCACCCAGGAAGACGTGGATGCGATTACCCAAAAATATGGTTCCGCGCTCGATGACGACATTTTGCTGGGCAACCTCAAGCCGGCTTACGAGATCTACGATCTCTACCAAAAGCGGGTCGACGAACGGGTTGCCAAGGTAAAAGAATTTCTCAAGCAGCCGGTCGATTTTAAAACTGACGGAACGATTGACTTTCGGCGGGAAAAGAGCCCGTGGCCGAAAAACGGAGCGGAAGCGGACGAGCTCTGGCGGGGCCGAATCATGAGCGAGCTTTTGCAGGAACATTTGAGCGAACATCCGATTGAGCCCGGGCCGCAGTTGGTGGCACGCCGTTACGATCGGCTGGCGCGCAACGTTCACGAAAGCGATCGCGATGAGCAGGCCAAGTTTTTTCTCGATGCTGTAGCGCTGGCCTACGATCCCCACTCAGAATATTTGAGCGAGTCCGATCTGAAAAACTTTAGTATCAACATGGGACTCTCGCTCGTTGGCATCGGAGCGATGCTGCGGACGGAAGATGGCTATGCCAAAATCGAGAGTCTCGTCCCGGGTGGTCCGGCGCAGGTCGATGGCCGCCTGAAGGTTGGCGATCGCATCACGGCGGTCGGGCAAGGAACGGGAGACTTCGTCGATGTCCGAGACATGCGTCTCGATAAGGTGGTGGAGATGATTCGTGGGAAGAAAGGATCGAGAGTCCGGCTGCTCGTCATTCCAGGCGATGCAGCCGATCCGTCCAAGCGCAAGAACGTCGAGTTGGTGCGCGACGAAATTAAACTGAAAGATCAGGAAGCGCGGGCGGACATCATCATCAAGAAGGATGACGAAGGCAGACCAGTGAAACTCGGCTGGATTACGTTGCCTTCCTTTTATGCGGACATGGATCATCACGCCAAGAGCACGACGAAAGATGTACTGGCGTTGCTGAAGCGTCTGAAGAAGGAAAACATCGCCGGGCTGGTGGTGGATTTGCGGCGCAACGGCGGCGGTTCGCTCGAGGAAGTGATTTCACTCACGGGGTTGTTTTTGAAATCGGGGCCGATTGTGCAAACCAAAGGCTCGAATGGCAACATTGTCGTCTCCAGCGATCCGGATCCAGGGATCGCCTACTCGGGACCGCTGGTCGTCCTGACCAGTCGGCAAAGTGCTTCGGCCAGTGAGATTTTTGCGGCGGCCCTGCAAGATTATGGGCGAGCGGTGATCGTCGGCGATCAATGTACTTTTGGAAAAGGAACCGTGCAGACCATTCTCGACATCGGCAACTATACCTCCTTGCTCGGTAGCCGGTCGCACAAGGATGGAGCGCTGAAATTGACCATCCAGAAATTCTATCGCGTTGCTGGCGGCTCGACCCAGCTCCACGGCGTGGCATCGGACCTCGTCTTGCCGTCGCTGACGGATTTGCCGGAATTCGCCGAAGGAGCGCTGAAAAATTGTTTGCCGTATGACGAAGTGCCCAAGGCAAAATACACCAAATGGAACGAGCCGGTTTCGCTTTACTTCGATGAGCTAAGACGGCGATCTTCCGAACGCGCGCAAAATGATCCCGAATTCCATTACGTGATGGAAGACATGGAACGGCTGCGTCATCGACTGGATGATAATCGTATTTCGCTGAATGAGGATGTGCGGAAGAAAGAACTTTCCGAGGACAAGCTGCGCAAGGAATTGCGCGCCAAAGAACGGCTGGCGCGCAACATTGAAGAACCGCGCGTTTATCGGGTGACTCTCGATACGGTCGACAAGCCAAATCTTCAGCTCATCATGTATCCGGGCAAGCTGGCGTCGGCGAAAAAGAACGGGTCGGCCAAAGTTGCGCCGGAAGCGGCAGGCGATGCCGATACCGAAAATGACGTGTTAGGCGGCCAGGACGACGACACGAAAGAGCCGGCGATCGATCCGGAACGAGACGAGACGATCAACATTTTAGCCGACCTGATTCGGCTGGAGCGAGGCCCGAAAACAGCCAGCACTAATCATTAAGTTGCGGCGGCCGGTGGTTCGCTACCCCACACAAATTGGTCATCCCTAGCGAAGTCGAGGGATCCCGGTGAAATTACCTTAACGGTTCCGCGGCGGAATCCCTCGACTCTCGCTCGGGATGACGGACACCCCTTTTCAAGCGGCGCTGTGATTAGTAAATTCGCGCTCATGTTCTGGGATGCTTCGAGCCGCAGCCTTCGTAGTCCTGTTCGTGGCGCGCCTTCTCAGAGCCGAAGCTGTGGTCGCGCAGCAGCCAGGCGCTTCGACTGAATCAGACCTGGCCGCGCTTTTTACAGCCGCGGGATGTCGGAGTTCCAAAACAGCGATTACGCTGGGGTTTTAGACGCGCCCTCCGAAGGTAAAGCGAGGTCTTCTCGCAGAACCGAAATCAGCGCCACCAGGGATCAAGATAGCGCGGATCGTATTGCGGTTGAAATCTCGGATCCACGGGTCGGCCAAACCATGGCGGCATCCCTCGCGGCGATTGCCGGCCGTACGGGTAGGATCCCATCGTCCGCGGCGTTCTCCCGAAGACTGCAACCGGCGTTCCGACGTCGACAGAACGAAAGAATGCGATCGCCAATTGCTCCGGCATCCGCACGCATCCATGCGATGCCGGATAACCGGGGAGATACCCCGCGTGCATTCCATCAGCTTCATGGAACCGGATGAAGTAACGCATGGGCGCCGGAATGAATTTACCACCGCGCGGGACTTTCATGTCGACATCAGCGTCCGCCACAATGGTGTTGCCATTCGCGTCCACGATCTTCCCGTAGATGCTTGAGTAATGATTCATCTCTTTCTCGAGGACCTTGAACGATCCGGTTTGGGTAAGATGTCCATACCGCCCGCTGGAGATTGGCGATTCGAGAACTAGACCGCGTCCCCGAATCAGAAATGCGGTCTGTTGTTGAAGATCGATCTCGACGCGAAACGGATTTCCATCCTGTGCGCCCACTGATGCGAGCGACAGCAACAAGATCGACAACCCCCCGAGAACCCTCACATTTACTTCAACCCGCGTGAACGAGAAAAGTCTCAGATGCCTCAACGAAAGACGTGAGGCGATCAGACCGCAATCGGCGCCTTGATCGAGGGGTGCGGGTTGTAGTCAAGGAGGGTAAAATCTTCGAAGCGAAAATCTTCGATTCTTTTGACTTCGGGATTTAATTGGATGCGTGGCAAAGGCCGGCATTCGCGGGAAAGCTGCTCGCGCGCCTGCTCCAGGTGATTCTGGTAAAGGTGGAGGTCGCCAAAGGTGTGGACGAAGTCACCAGGCGCGAGATCACAAACCTGCGCCATCATCATCGTCAGTAATGAGTAGCTCGCAATGTTGAACGGCACGCCGAGAAATAAGTCGGCGCTGCGCTGATAAAGCTGACAGCTAAGTTCGCGGTCGTTGACGTAGAATTGGAAAAGTACATGACACGGTGGCAGAGCCATTTCGTCGATCTCGGCCGGATTCCACGCACTCACAATCAAGCGTCGGCTTGACGGATTTTCTCTGATTTCGGAGATTATTTTGTCGATTTGATCGATACGGATTCCGTTCGCACCGCGCCAGTCGCGCCACTGTGCACCGTAAACCCGTCCGAGATTTCCGTTTTCATCCGCCCATTCGTCCCAGATCGTGACGCCGTGCTCGTTCAGATAGCGAACGTTGGTCTCGCCTCGCAAAAACCAAAGAAGCTCGTAGACGATCGATTTGAGATGGAGCTTCTTGGTCGTCAGGAGAGGAAAACACTCGCGCAGGTCGAATCGCGCTTGTGCGCCGAAGATCGACAATGTGCCGGTTCCAGTCCGATCACTGCGCGCCACTCCCTCCTCCAACACGAGACGAAGAAGATCGTGATATTGCCGCACCTGCAAAGGGTAATGAAGGTTGGCGTCGGCTTCCAGCCGATGTTTCGATAATTCATCGGCAGCGCGCCAATGTCCGGCTACGTAGTCTTGCGTAGCTCTTCTTCCAGCTCGGTCTTGCGTTCGTTCAATGTTTGCAAGCGCAGCTTCCAGCGATGGAGCTGAATGCTGAGTTGATTGATGTAACTGGTTATTTCGGTGCGCTGCGATTCGTTCTCTTTCAACTTGCGCTGCAGATCGGTGAGCTCCTGCGGCGGTGCCGGGCTTGCGCTTGCCGATGTGATTGGAACAAGCGTCGGTTTTCCGCAACGCTGGCAGTTCAGAGTCATTCCAGCGGCTGCCGCGTTAACCACGAGCGGACTGGCGCAGTGCTGGCACTTGAAGAGAAGGTCCCCTGCTTCGTTTCTTGCCTGCGGTCGAACAGGGTTCATCACTGGTGACTAAGCAAAGCCTATACCAAGCAGGGTGACGAGCTGACGCATCGATCGGCTTCTGTGCGGAAATTTCGCGTCAATTTGGCGCGTTCTATCAAGTGAGCACTGTTGCCATTCCATGGATAATCCCTTATGAGAAAGCTGTTTACGATTCGCTTTGAGTAGATGGAACAGTCGCTGCTAAGAGTCTCGGAGGACTGTACACAAATGGCTAAAGTTTTAGGTATCGATTTGGGTACCACCAACTCCTGCATGGCGGTGATGGAAGGTGGCGACCCGGTAGTTTTGGAAAATAGTGAAGGCGCACGGACGACGCCGTCAATCGTCGCCTTCTCAAAAAATGGTGAGCGGCTGGTGGGCCAGGCGGCGAAACGTCAGGCAGTAACGAATCCGGCGAACACAATTTTTTCGATCAAGCGGTTTATGGGCCGCAAGTACGACGAAGTTCACGAAGAAGAACACCGCGTGCCCTATAAAATAGTGAAAGCCGCCAATGGCGACGCCCACGTTCAGGTGGAAGTAAACGGCGAGCGCAAGACATTCTCACCACCGGAAATTTCCGCGATGATCCTGGCCAAGCTCAAGAGCGACGCAGAAGCGAAGCTGGGCGAGAAGATCACTCAGGCAGTGATCACTGTTCCAGCTTACTTCAACGATTCCCAGCGTAATGCGACCAAAGACGCGGGTAAGATCGCTGGCTTGGAAGTATTGCGAATTATTAACGAGCCGACCGCAGCTTCACTCGCTTATGGGTTGGATAAGAAGAAGGATGAGAAGATTGCCGTCTATGACCTGGGTGGGGGCACCTTCGATATTTCGGTTTTGGAGATTGGCGATGGCGTTTTCGAAGTAAAAGCGACTAATGGAGACACCCATCTCGGCGGTGACGATTGGGATGCGCGTATCATGGATTGGGTAGTTAACGAGTTTAAGAAAGATACTGGCATCGACTTAACGAAACAGCCGGACGCGATCCAACGCATCAAGGAGGAATCGGAGAAGGCGAAGATTGCGCTTTCATCGACCCAGGAATACGAGATCAACCTGCCGTTCATCACCGCGGATGCGAGCGGACCGAAGCACATTCAGAAGAAACTGACCCGCTCAAAGCTGGAGCAACTTTGCGATGATCTATTCCAGCGCACGGTTGGTCCGGTGAAAGCCTGCTTGAGGGACGCGAAGCTCTCGGAAAAGGAAATTAACGAGCTTGTGCTGGTCGGCGGCATGACCCGTATGCCGAAAGTGATCGAAACGGCACGCAGTTTAATTGGCAAAGAACCGCACAAGGGCGTGAATCCGGACGAGGTAGTCGCGGTTGGCGCAGCTATTCAAGGCGGTGTTCTCAAAGGCGACGTCAAGGACGTTCTCCTGCTCGACGTTACCCCGCTTACCCTGGCGATTGAAACCGCCGGCGGGGTGGCTACACCGATGATTCCGCGTAATACCACGATTCCAACTCGTAAATCGCAGATTTTTTCGACCTACAGCGACAATCAACCGGGGGTGGAGATCAAGGTGCTGCAAGGGGAGCGCCCACTTTCGCGCGATAACAAGAACCTGGGGACATTCCATCTCGATGGGATTCCGCCAGCGCCGCGCGGCGTTCCGCAGATCGAAGTGACCTTCGACATCGATGCCAACGGCATCCTGCATGTTTCGGCCAAAGATTTAGGCACTGGCAAGGAACAGAAGATTTCCATTACTGGAAGCTCTGGTCTTTCCAAAGAAGAAGTCGAGAAGATGCAGAAGGAAGCGGAGCTGCATGCCGAGGAAGACAAGAAAGCGAAAGAAGCAATCGAGATCAAGAACAACGCCGATAACCTCGCTTATCAATGCGAGAAGCAGTTGAAGGATCTCGGCGACAAGATTTCCGGCGACAAGAAGAAGCAGGTGGAAGACGCCATTGCGGCGGTGCGCGAAGCGATCAACAAGAACGACACCGAAGCGATGAAACGGACCTACGACGACTTGCAGAACAAGTTCCAGGAAGTCAGCGCTGAGCTTTACAAACAGGCGTCAGCCGGAGCGGGCGCGCAGGCCGGACCACAACCGGGCCCGGAGGCGCAGCCGCGCCCTGGTGCTGAACAAGGCGCCGGAGCGCGTGGCGGCAATGGCGACGTGGTCGACGCAGAGTTTGAAGTAGTTGACGAAGACAAGAAGAAATAACAACGAATTTGTCGGCTGTAGCTCGTGAACTCCCGAGCTTCTGCCGGCAACAACCTAAGTAAAACAAAGGAGTAGGAGAAAGAAATTATGGCATCAGTTAATGTCAAACCACTTGGAGATCGGGTGCTAGTGCAGCCGATTGAAGAGACTGAAACAAAAAAGGGCGGTATCATTATCCCAGATACCGCGAAGGAAAAACCGCAGGAAGGCAAAGTCGTCGCCCTTGGCACCGGTAAAATCGACGACAACGGCAAGAAAGTCGATTTCACCGTTAAATCGGGCGACAAGGTGCTGATCTCGAAATACGGCGGCACTGAAATCAAGATCGACGGCGATACTTACCTGATTATGCGGGAGGATGATATCCTCGGCATCATCGGCTGATTGTCGATCAACCAGCAATTAACAACCAAGAATATAGAATATGGCAGCTAAACAATTACAATTTGATGAAAGTGCGCGGCATGCGTTGCTGCGCGGGATCGAGAAACTGGCGAAGGCCGTTAAGGCCACGCTCGGACCGAGCGGTCGCAATGTGATTCTCGATAAGAAATTCGGCAGCCCGACGATTACGAAGGACGGCGTTACGGTCGCGAAAGAGATCGAGCTGGAAGATCCCTATGAAAATATGGGCGCTCAGCTCGTGCGCGAAGTGGCTTCGAAGACTTCGGACATCGCCGGCGATGGCACCACTACCGCGACCGTCCTGGCAGAATCGATCTACAAGGAAGGTCTGCGAAATGTGACCGCGGGTGCGAATCCTACTTCGCTTCAGCGCGGAATCATGAAAGCAGTCGATGCAATCGTCGAGGAGCTGAAGAAAATCTCCAAGAAAGTCAGTGATCGCACCGAGATTGCGCAAGTCGCGACGGTCTCAGCTAATTGGGACAAGACGATCGGTGAGATCATTGCCGACGCCATGGACAAAGTGGGCAAGGACGGAACTATTACCGTCGAAGAAGCCAAGTCGATCGAGACTACTTTGGACGTAGTCGAGGGTATGCAGTTCGACAAAGGTTATCTGTCGCCCTACTTCGTGACTAATGCGGAGGCGATGGAGGCGGCCCTCGAAAATCCTTACATCCTCATTCACGAGAAGAAAATCTCGAGTTTGAAGGACATGCTCCCACTGCTTGAAAAAGTAGCGAAAGCTGGCCGACCGCTCCTAATCATCGCGGAAGATGTGGAAGGCGAAGCGCTCGCCACCCTGGTCGTGAACAAGCTGCGCGGAACCTTGCAGGTTTGCGCGGTCAAGGCTCCCGGCTTCGGCGATCGTCGCAAGGCGATGCTGGAGGATATCGCGGTGCTGACCGGCGGTCGTTGCATTACGGAAGATCTCGGGATCAAGCTCGAGAACGTGAAGCTGGATGACCTTGGCAAAGCCAAGCGCGTTACCATCGACAAGGAAAACACCACCATTGTCGAAGGCGAAGGCAAGCAGAACGATATTCAGGGTCGAGTAAATCAGATTCGCCGTCAGATCGAGGAGACGACGAGCGATTACGATCGCGAGAAACTCCAGGAACGTCTGGCGAAACTCGCGGGCGGTGTAGCCGTGATCAACGTCGGCGCTGCTACTGAGACCGAGATGAAAGAGAAGAAAGCTCGCGTGGAAGATGCATTGCATGCTACGCGCGCGGCGGTTGAGGAAGGCATTGTGCCGGGCGGCGGCGTTGCGTTCATTCGCGCCCAGAAAGCGCTCGATAACATCAAGGGCCTTGAAGGCGACGAGAAGGTGGGCGTGCAAATCGTGCGCCGGGCCATCGAAGAGCCGACCCGCCAACTCGCAGACAACGCGGGCCAGGAAGGCGCGCTCATCGTTCAAGAAGTCAAGGCGCGCAA
>QHRJ01000230.1 GCA_003220075.1 Verrucomicrobiota bacterium | reverse complement strand
TACACGAAACGTCCGCCCGAAATTCGCGATGGTCAATTGCTGCCCCACTCACTGCTTTTATCAGGTCGCGCAAAATTCCTGTCATTCCGAGCGTAGTCGAGGAATCTCTAATTTTTTTTCATGCCCAAAACGGTAATAGCAAGAGATGTCTCGACTTCGCTCGACATGACAAGTTTTCGAATAACACGATTTCGGAGCACAATCTGGTGTCTTTGGCTGCCAGATCGCCGTTACGGCTTTTGCTCTTCGATCAATTCCGCGAATTGTTCGAAAAAATAGTTTGCGTCGTGCGGTCCTGGCGCTGCCTCCGGATGATATTGCACACTAAAGATTGGCAACTCTTTGTGCCGCATTCCTTCGACCGTACTATCGTTCAGGTTGACGTGGGTCACTTCGATTTCTGTCGGCAATGAATCCGGATCGACCGCGAACCCATGATTTTGCGCTGTAATCGCCACTTTCCCCGATCGCAAATCTTTGACTGGTTGATTACCGCCGCGATGCCCAAATTTCAGTTTGAAGGTCCGCCCGCCAAAGGCAAAACCGAGCACTTGATGACCGAGGCAAATTCCGAAAATCGGTTTGCGCCCCATCAAACCGCGGACCGCCTCGTGAGCATAAGGCAGCGCTTCGGGATCACCGGGGCCGTTGGACAGAAAAACGCCATCCGGATTAAGCGCGAGCACTTTTTCGGCTGAGGTTGTGGCCGGGACGACGGTGACGCCGAAGCCGCGCTGCCGGAGCGATCGCAAAATGTTGCGTTTCATTCCATAATCGAACGCGACAATGCGATGCCGGATTGGCGGAAGCACTTGATCACCGCTTTGCAACGACCATTTCCGGCTCAGTTGATCATCCGGATCCCATTGAAAAATATTCGGCGTGGTTACTTCGCGCACGTAATCCATTCCGATGACGCCTTCGCCAGTGATGGCGCGCTGCACGGCTTCTTCAGCCGAAGTGATCTCAGTGGTGAGGCAGGCTTTCATCGCACCACGCGTACGCAGATGCCGGGTAAGCGCGCGTGTGTCGATACTTTGCGCGCCCGGAATTTCCCATCGTCGCAGATAATCATCTAACGATTCTTCGGCTCGCCAATTGCTTGGGATTTTGCTCAGCTCTTCAATAACGAACCCGCGCACATGCGGTTGGCTACTTTCCTGATCGGTCGCGTTCGTGCCGTAATTTCCAATGAGTGGGTAAGTCATGGCCACGATTTGCCCACGATAGGATGGGTCCGTCAGCACTTCCTGATAACCGGTCATGGAAGTGTTGAAACATACTTCGCCGACCCGCGTGCCGGTCGCGCCGAATGATTCGCCCTCGAAAATTCGGCCATCTTCGAGGGCAAGAAGTATACGCATTGGTCGGAATAGTTAGCAGTTCTTTGGGGCGCTGTCATCGTCATCCTGAGCGGAGTGAAACGAAGTCGAAAAATCGCGCCGGGCTGTCTTAAAGCTTCCGCGACGGGGTCCGGTTAAGTTACCTTGTTTTCGCCGCGGGATTCCTCGAGTCCACTTTCTTCCGCTCGGGATGACAGAGATTGGAAAGCGAAAAAAGCCGAATCGAGTTTCTCGATTCGGCTTTTTCAAAAATTACCCCGCAGATGCCGTTTAGGCGGATCTCCCGTCCCTTTCGGTAACGGGCGGATGACCGTCGCGAGAGCGTCTGACTTCCAATTAAGGCATGCCATGTTCCCCAAAACGCGACCAAGCCTCCTGGTTCTGAAGTATCGGTTCGGGAATCTCACCTGTATCTCGAACAACGCAGGGTAAAGCACTGAGAATTGTCAGTTCAGAGTTGAGAGAAAAGCACTGGTTTCCTGCTCAACTCTTAACCAACAACTCGCAGTTATTTCAAAAGAACTACTCGCGCAATTCCGCACCAATCTCGTTTCGCAACCGCTCACGAATCCGCGCGTGCACCGCGCTCACTTCCTCACCTGTCAGTGTGCGATTTTTATCCCGGTATGTCAACGAGTAGGCAAGGGACTTTTTCATTTCCGACGCTTTTTTGCCGTCATTTTCCATAAATAAGTCGAATAGCTCGACCTTCTCCAGCAATGGTTCGTTAGCCGACGCGATCGCCGCCAGAATTTCCGCGTGCGTTATTTTGGGGCCGACAAACATCGCGATGTCGCGTGTTACTTCCGGATAGCGATCCATTTCTTTGAATCGCTCCGCATCTTCCTTCGCCTGTGCAATGCGTGCCAGATCAATCTCTGCTAGTAATATTGGCATGGTTGCCGATGTCGTGGCAGAAAGCTGCCCGCCAAAGCCGATCCGATCTTTTTCGTAGAAGATCTCGGCTATTAAGGCGAAATCCGGTTGCTTGCTGCGCCGAAACTCAAAAGTACCCAATGCATTCAGCGCACCTTTCAAATCAAAAAAATCGAGCTGCCGTTTTTTTGCACCACGCCAGTCTTTGGTGGACGCGACCTGGCCGCAGAGCGCGATTGCCAGTTTGCGTTGTTGTTCACCGGTCGGTGGCGCAAAGGTGTTACCTATTTCAAATAGCGCGATTCGTTCTGCTCCGGCCCGAATATTTCGCGCGACCGCTCCCAGCAAACCTGCAATCAAACTCGTGCGCAGTGCGACATGATCTTCGCTCATCAGATCGCGGCGCAGTTCCGTTTCAAAATCAAAGTTTCGGTCGGCTTCGCTCAGCGGAGTGAACCGGCTGCGATCAGCAGTCGGAATCTTCTCGATCCCATGCGCGCGAATAATTTCTTCGATCAAATCGACTTCGCGTTGCAGATCGCGCCGGTAGCTTGGAATTTTCCAGAGCGGCCGACTCGCGGAATCGCTCTTACTTAAAGCAAAACGAGTTAAGATTGCGTCGACCGTTGCCGGTTCGATGTGAATGCCGAGAAGTCGATCGAGCCCCTCGTAGCTCAGCGAAACATCTGGTGGGTCTGGCGGCAGCTCGCCGGCAACTCCAACAGTTGCGGCAGGCTTTGCGCCGGCTACTTCACAAATTAATTCCGTAGCCCGTCTTGATGCGGGCAAAACCATTTGCGGATCAACGCCGCGCTCGAATCGGTAACTGGCGTCGCTCGCCAAATTCAAATAGCGCGCCGTTCGTCGAATACTGGCTGGTAAAAAATAGGCACTTTCGAGCAGGACATTCTTTGTCGATTCAGTCACGCCGGATTCTTCGCCACCCATCACCCCCGCGATTCCGACCGCGCGCTCGTCATCGGCAATAACCAGATTTTGGGGTGTGAGCGGGTAAGTTTTTCCATCAAGCGCGAGAAACTTTTCGCCTTCCCGCGCCAGGCGCACATTTATTTCACCGCTCAGTTTGTCGGCATCAAACGCATGAGTGGGCTGACCCAGCTCGAGCATCACAAAATTAGAAACATCGACAACGTTATTAATGGAGCGAATGCCGATGCTCTCGATTTTGGCGCGCAACCAATCAGGGCTTGGACCGACCTTTACGTTTTCAATTCGGCGTGCAGAATAAAATGGGCATTCGCGTGACGCGGAGATCTTGACGCCGTCGTTGTAGCTGCCGCCGTCACCGGCGGCAGATTGTTTTGGTTCTGCCCCGAAAGCTTTCGGGGCAGCTACAACGCTTTTGTTCGTCAGAGCCGCGATCTCGCGTGCCAGGCCGAAATGGCTGAGCAAATCGCCGCGATTCGGTGTGATCTCGACATCAAGAATGGTGTCGGGTGGAAATAACTCACGAATAGGCGTGCCGATTTTCGCCTCCGGCGACAGGATAAGCAGGCCGGCCGCGTCTTCTGCGACGCCGAGTTCTTTCGCGCTGCAAAGCATTCCTTCGCTTTCGACACCGCGCAATTTGCTCGCCCGAATCTTCAGACCACCAGTCAGTTCTGCTCCCGGCAAGGCCAAGGGGACTTTGTCGCCCACCTGGTAATTTTTCGCGCCACAAACGATCTGGCGTTTCGTTCCGCTGCCATCGTCAATCACACAAACAGTGAGGCGATCGGCATTCGGGTGCGGTTTTGATTCAGTGATCCGCGCCACCACTACATGGTCGAAATTGGCGCCGCGTTTCTCGATGGCTTCGATTTCGATGCCTGACATCGTGAGCAAGTCCGCCAACGCCTCGATGCTTGGCGGCAGCTCAACGAATTCGCGCAGCCAGTTAACGGAGAATTTCATTCTTTTCTCCCGTCCATCATCCCGAACGCAATGAGGGACCTCGCGAGCGTGGCCTGACTTTCGAACGACACTTCGACATGGCTTGAGAGTGACGATATCCGCGTGAGAGAGGTCCCTCGGTCGCCGCAGCGACCTCGGGATGACTCGTGCCGTTAGTTTGGCGTGTCGCGTTCACGTAAACTGGTAGAAATCGGAACATAGGCATTCTGCCTGTGCGCCCAGCGGACAGTCTGTCTGCTGTCTTCTTGTATTGTCGCTCCCGCTGTCGATCGGCAGCGGAGCGCAACTCCGCTGGGCACACAGACCACAGGTCTATGTTCCGGCGATTTGTCATGCGAATTGCCTCAGAAACCGCAGATCATTTTGCGCGAAGAAGCGGATGTCGGGAATGTCGAACAAGATCATCGCCAGTCGATCCATCCCGAGACCGAAGGCAAAACCGGTCCATTTTTCCGGATCATAACCGTTGTCGCGGCGCGATTGATTGACGGCTTCGAAAACGGCGGGATGTACCATGCCGCAGCCACAGACCTCGACCCATTGTTCGCCACCCTTCAGAGCACTCGATTTCACGTCGATTTCGAAACTCGGTTCGGTGAAAGGAAAGTAATGCGGGCGAAAACGCACCGCCGTGTCGGCTCCGAAAAGTTCGCGCAGGAAAAATTCGAGCGTGCCTTTCAAATCGGCGACGCTGACATTTTCATCTACGTAAAGACCTTCGATCTGATGAAACTGGGTGGTATGAGTGGCGTCGATCTCATCGCGTCGGTAAGCCGCGCCGGGAGCGATGACGCGAACGGGTGGCGGCGCTGACTCCATCGTTCGGATTTGCACCGTGGAAGTGTGGGTGCGCAATAGGCGGCCATCCGGCAGATAAAATGTGTCCTGCTCGTTGCGCGCAGGATGGTCGGCGGGAGTATTGAGGGCATCGAAACAATGCCATTCGGTCTCGATGTCCGGGCCTTCGGCCAGTGCGAACCCCATTCGCCGGAAAATCGCGATGCTGCGATCCAGCATCTGTGTAAGCGGATGAAGCGCACCGCGCTCATGCGGTGTGCCCGGAAGCGAAAGATCAATATTGGCAACCGCGGCGGATTCCTTTTCGACGCGAAGGTTTTCGGCGCGTGCTTCGATTGCGGCCGTGATCGCGATCCGGACCTCATTCAACCGTTTGCCAACGACCGGTTTTTCCTCTTTCGGCAGCGATTTCATTTTGTCGCTCCATTCGGAAACGCTGCCGCTGCGTCCAAGGAATTTCACCCGCACGGTTTCGAGGACGCCCTCGTCTGGGGCCGACGCGATCTGGGCCAGGGCGTCGTCGCGTAATTGTTCGAGCGGATGAGTCATGGGACAGACGTTAAATTGTTAAAAGCGTTACATCGTTACAACGGAAAGGCACCCTCCGCCCAACCGATTTAACGTTTCAACGTTTTGACGTTTTAACGAGCAGCTTACGCTGCCTTTTTCGATTTCGCTTTTTCGGCCAGCGCGCCCTTCGCCTGCTCAATAATCGACGCGAATGTTTTTTCTTCGGTCACGGCCAGGTCGGCGAGAATTTTGCGATCTAGAGTGATGCCAGCTGCTTTTAAGCCTTCGGCGAACCGACTGTAGGTCATGCCATTGGCGCGGACGGCAGCGTTCAAACGCTGGATCCACAGCATGCGGAAATTGCGTTTGCGTGTCTTTCTATCGCGATAGGCCCAATACTGGCCTTTCATCGTCGCGTCTTTGGCGTAACGGAAAAGTTTCGAGCGACGACCGCGATAACCTTTCGCTTTTCTCAAAACCCGCCGTCGCCGTTCGCGACTGGCCGGGGCGTTTGTTGCTCTCGGCATTTTGTTCTTCCCCGAATTTTCGTTCGGGCCCTCCTCTCAGCGCGCTGTTCTTATATAATATGATCTGCGCGACCTCGTGCGCTGATTAACGGAAATTTATTCCGTAGGTGCGAAGATCTTTCGACGCGTCACGCGCCGGGGCGGGGAAAATAGGTGGTCTGTAAGAAATGACAAACAATTTCCGACGTGGATCGGCAGTCCCTTGCTTGATGCCAAAATTATAGCGCCTTCGGCGCCTAATTAGCATCGCCCGCGGAGCGGCCGAGCCACCTGCGCTTGTGTTTTGCTTTAGTGGCCGACTTGGAAGTCGCCGCTTCTTGGTTATCGGACCCGGCCTGAGTGTCGCGATTCGCGTAGGGAACACAGGGCGGGAGCCCTGTGTGGCGTACAGGCCTCAGGCCTGTGTTCCTAAGCCTGAGCGAGAGGCTTAGTTCGTCGCGAAAGCAACCACGCCAAGAAGCCCACAGTCGCTCCACCCAAATGCGCAAACGAGGAAACCGAGCTGATTCCGATCTTTTGTTCGTAAGCACCGATGATTTGGAAAACAATCCAGAGCACGAAAACGAACCACGCCGGCAGGCGTATCCAGCGAAAATAATAAAAGTAGCGCCACAAAAAGCCGATTTTCGTCTGCGGAAATGCCAAGGCGTAAAATGTGATTACGCCGGCGATTCCCCCGCTGGCACCGATGCAGGGAATGGTAGAATTCGGGGCCGATGCAATGTGCACGAGATCTCCGACGAAAGCCGCAATCGCGATCAATGCGATATAGCGCAGCAGACCCAGAAAATTTTCCACGTCATCGCCGAAAACGAGAAGGAAATACATGTTTCCGACGAGATGAATGACTCCGGCATGGAGGAAAAATGAGGTAACGAAGGTCAAACCGTGCAGCCGGAGCGCTTGCGCCGGAATTAATCCGAAAAGCTGGACAGCCTCCTGCAAATGGAAAAACGCGTGAACGCTTGCGCTGACGATGACGGCAGCCAAAAACCAGGTCACGACTGGGCGTCGCTCCTGCGCCGGTGCGTCAAATTCCACCAGCATTCCGAAAAAAGCCGCAATCGATTTCCAACATTCGTCTGGTGGCGCGCTATCGAAATCGGAGCCGCGCGCTTGCTCGGCGAGTTGCTGAACTTTTGCGAGTGCAATCGCCTCGCGCGCTTCTTGCGGCAAGACGACCTGCGGTTTTGGTTTCGGCAATGGGCGCGCTTGCAGCGCTTGTGTTTCGCTGGCATCGAACCAGACGAATTCGCAAATTCGACAGACTTCGACTCTGATTTCGCTGCTACTATCAAGTGCGACCTCGATCATTGCGTTCCCGCAGGACGGACAAGGCCTGGCGCTGCGGCCCTCGTTATGGATCGCGTGTAGCCAAAGCGGGTTGATCGATTCCGGCGTGAAAGTGCGACGCAGCAATTGCAGACCGACCGCGCGGCCATCGCATTTTTCGCAACGCCAAATAATGCCGTTGCCGGTGCGGATTTCGGTTAACGGAATGCGACAGGCTGGGCAAAGAAGTTCAGTGTCCACCCGGGGATGATGTCTTAGACCAAGCGTCTAGTCGATCATGCGACTGGAGGGGCGAGCTCCGTGAGCCTCTTCTGTAGCGGCAGCCGTGTCGGCTGCAAAGGAAGCACGCGACAAGCGTGCCATCACAGAAATGCCGAAATGCCAACGAGGTCAGACGTGGTCGAGTATCGCGCTGCAGGTGGATTATTCTCAATCGGGCTCACAGAGCTCGCCCCTCCACTACCGATTAGCGGCACGTCTCGTTTCGCATTGGCCGTTCCCGCGTAATTTCATAAAATAACCCAATGTCCTGGCTGGCGCGCCACCGTCGTTTGGCCTTTGCTGCGATCTGCACGTTTTGGACGGCGGTGATTTTCGTGGGTTATTTTTTTCCGACGCTCCCCTTTATTTCTATGCCGTGGCGGGGCGAGCAAAGTTTTGAGGACACGCTACGCAGGGAAGGCCGCAAGACCGCCACGCGTGATGATTTCATTTTCCTGGGAATCGATCAGCAATCGTTGCAATTGGATGCGATTGGCCCAGAGGAGATCAAGGGTAATCGCGCCTTTGAATTGATGACCGAGCGACCCTTCCCATGGTCGCGGGAAATTTGGGTCCTTTTACTGGATCGTTTGTTTGGGGCCGGGGCGCGGCTGGTCATGTTTGATTTGATGTTCAACAATCCAAACGACGGCGACCCAGTCTTCGGCGCTGCGCTCGATCGGTATCATGATCGGGTCGTCGTTGGAATGAATATCGATACCCAAAATAATACCCAAATTGTGCTGCCAAACGCACAGCTCATCCCGCCCCCGGCGCAAACGGACGATCGCGTCGGGTTCGTAAATTATTGGAACGACGAAATCGACGGAAAATTGCGGGCCGCGCGTTTCTTCACTTCCGAACGTCAACTCGCGGGTGTGGCGCCCGCCCCAAGCGACGAGGTTTATGCTTCGATGGCAACTCGCGCGCTAACGAAACTTGGACACAGCGCTGATATTCCACAAGATCAACGCGATCATCTTTTCCGTTTTAGCTCCAATGATGCTTACCCACCGTTCCCTCTCTGGCAGGTTTTCCATCCGAGCTTTTGGAAAGCGAACTACGCCGACGGCGCAATTTTTAAAGATAAAATCGTAATTGTTGGAGCCTCGTCGCAAATCGCCCACGACTTCATCGTCACCCCAATGAATCCGGCCGCTCCCGGTCCGGCCGTTCATTTGCAGGTAATGGCGGCGACTGAGGCGCACGAATTTCTGCGGCAGACACCGACGCGCGTGATGCTCGGTCTGGTTCTGGCGGCGGGGGTGATTGGGTGGGGCGTGATTCCTTTTTTGCGGCGCCCAATTCTTTCTTTGATCTCGCTCATCGCAATCGCCGTGATTTATCTCGCGGTTGCCCGCCTCGCCTACGATCGCTCCGGTTTCATTCTCGCAACCGTTCCCGTACTCTCGACTTTTCTGCTCTGTGGCGTCAGCACCCTCGGGATCGATTACGCGATTGAGCGCATGGAAAAGTTGCGCACTCGACGCACGCTCGAGCGTTACGTTTCCAAGAATCTGGTCAAAGAAATTCTGGAGAATCCCCGCGGCTACTACAACTCGCTCAAAGGTTCGCGCATGCCGGCGACGATTCTTTTTTCGGACATCGTCGGTTTCACCACCGTGAGCGAGAAAGCCGATCCTGAGGAATTGGTCCGGCAGTTGAATGAATACCTGAGCGCGATGACCAATATCGTTTTTCAAAACGACGGCACTCTCGATAAGTTCATCGGCGACGCCATCATGGCGGTGTGGGGAAACGTCAAAAGCCAAGGTAAAGCCAAGGACGCGAAGGCGGCAGCGCATGCAGCCCTCGGAATGCGACGCGAATTGTTGCGACTAAATAACGGTTGGAAAACGGAAGGCCGCATGGCCCTGGGAATGGGCATTGGCATTAATCATGGCGACGTTCTTGCCGGAAATATCGGCTCGCAGGATCGCGCCGATCTAACGGTTATCGGCAATGCGGTTAATCTGGCATCGCGTTTGGAAGGGCTAACGCGTATTTACGGCGTCGACATTCTTGTCGGCCCGACAGCGGCGGATTTGATTCGCGATGAATTCCATTTGCGTTCCGTCGCGCGTGCACAGGTCAAAGGAAAGACCGACCCGGTGGATGTGTTTACCATCGTGGAAGCGCACAGCGCTGCGCTCGATCAGGAACTGTTGATCTGGCTGGAAACGTATGAGGAAGGGATTCGCAAGTTTCGCGATCGCGATTTCACTCAGGCGAAAATCTTGTTCTCACGCTTCTTGGAATTTTATCCCGACGATTCGCTGGCGAAAATGTATCTCGAGCGTTCACTCGAATACGAGCACGCCCCGCCCGATGAGGCGTGGAATGCGGTGGAAATGTTTGAGCGGAAATGACGCGCAATTGCACGTTATCCCGAGCGAAGTCGGGGGATCCCGTTGCGTTACCTTGAAGCTTTCATGGCGAAATCCCTCGACTTGCCTCGGGATGTCGGGTTTTTCGTTTCGCTAGCGTAGTTCGATACTCCGGGTAAAGAATTGCTGTGAAGGAAGCGCCGCGGCATTTTCATTTTCTCGGAATCTGCGGGACGGCAATGGGGTCGGTCGCTGCGGCGATGAGCGAGCGTGGTTTCACGGTTACCGGCTCGGACGAAAATATTTACCCGCCGATGTCCATCTTTCTGGAAAAGCGCAAAATTGCGCTCTCCTCTGGCTATCGCGCGGAAAATATCCCGGCAAACGCTGATGTGGTCGTGATCGGGAATGCGATCAAACGCGGTAACCCCGAAGCAGAAGCGGTCCTGAACCGGAAACTATTTTATCTTTCGCTGCCCGAGGTTTTAAAAAATTACTTTCTCCGCGGGCGACACAATCTCGTTGTCACCGGCACGCACGGGAAAACAACAACCACAACGTTGCTCACCTGGATCATGGACTTCGCCAAGCACCAGCCGAGCTACATGATTGGCGGTATTCCGCGCAATTTCGGGCAGGGAGCGCGATTCAATGAATCCAAATTCTTTGTCATTGAAGGCGACGAATACGACACGGCGTTTTTCGACAAACGCTCAAAGTTCATTCACTACCTGCCGGAACTTCTGGTCGTGAACAACGTCGAGTTCGATCATGCCGACATCTTTCCAGACCTCGATGCGATCAAGACAAGCTTTCGCCGTCTGGTGAACGTTGTGCCGCAGAACGGAATGATCTTACTCAATGGCGATGACAAGAATTGCGTCGAGGTCACACGCGATTCTCTGGCGCCCCTGGTCGAGGTCGGTTTTTCCAAAAACTGTGCGCAGCGTATTCGCGATGTCAGCTATTCGGCAAAAAGATCGCGTTTCGTTTTGCGCGACGAGGAATTCGAGATTCCGCTGTTTGGCGAGTTCAATGTGCGCAACGCCGCCATGGCGATCTCAGCCGCGAAATTTTATGGCGTATCAGCGGAAACGATTCGCGCGGCGTTACCGAAGTTTGAAGGAGTCGCGCGACGCCAGGAAATCCGCGGCGAGGTGCGTGGGGTGAAAGTAATTGACGATTTCGGCCATCATCCGACCGCGATTGCTCAGACCCTGACGGCATTACGTCATCGTTATCCAAAGCATCGGCTATGGGCCATCTTCGAGCCGCGCTCCAACACCACCCGGCGTGCCGTTTTTCAGCACGAGTTGCCTAACGCCTTGAAAATAGCAGATGGCGTTTTCATCTCCCAGGTGGCGAGACTCGACCAAATTCCCGAGGCGGAGCGATTGAATCCGGAGGCGGTGGTGAAAGAGATCAAGCAATCCGGGCGTTCGGCTTTTTATGAAGAGAACGCGAACGCAATTGTTGAGCGCATCGTGCCGTTGCTAAAGAAGAACGATATCGTAACCGTGTTCAGCAATGGCGGGTTCGATGGGATACACGAGAAGTTGCTGACGCGGTTGCGCTCATCTCTGTAGCGGCGGTCTATGACCGCCGCCGACCGCAAGCAGCGGCTACATCGCCTCGATCGGATCTTCGTCCGCACCCCGCTTTATTTTGTAACGACATGCACAAGTAATCGCCGCGCGATATTGGCAACAGAATCCGTTCATCAAGTTTTCGTACGCTTCGCTGAAAAAGGCGCGCAACACGGCGCGTGGGTCGGCGTACGTACTCATGCCTGACCACCTTCACGCTTTCGTCGGACTGGATGATCAAAAGATCGACCCTCCTGGGTGGATAAAATCATTAAAAAATACGCTGTCCAAGGCGTTGCGCTTTGATGGAATCCCAGCGCCGCATTGGCAAAAGGATTTCTTCGATCATGTCTTACGAAGTGAGGAGTCATATGAGGAGAAATGGCATTATGTGCGTGAGAATCCGGTGCGGGCAGGACTGGTGAAGCGATGGCAGGACTGGCCCTTTCGAAGCGAAAATCTTTGAGTTGGAGTACCACTCGGAGTGATGGCGATTCGGCGGTCATAGACCGCCGCTACTCACTCGCGCGTTTAAGCTCCCAGTGTCCGAGCGCGAGGGCGGAATCCGGGCCAAGCTGTTCGATTTCAAGGTCCGAAAACGTAAGCGTGCCCATCTTGGCGCGATCATTGTATTTGCTGCGATAACGATCGCGAACCGTTTGCCAGCCGCGCCCCACTTCATCGCCGGAAACAAAAAGGGTGGTTTCGTCGTGGGCGTAACCATTCATGAAACTGTCAATATCGCCGCGGTTCCAAGCCTCCTGTTGCGCGCGCAAAACGGCGCGAATCTCCGAAATAAAGGGGGCCCCGCCGGAGTTTTCGTCTGCTCCTTCAAGAATTTCAGCGCCCAGAACGAGAACCAAGGCGAGCGAGAGTGCTTTCATTTGTCCGCCTACTATTCGTACTATTAAGAGATTGGCTACCATTTCCGAAGAACGAAGGTTGGCAGGTTTATGTCCTCGCCCTCGTCAGGGTGCTTATCGGCTTTCAACAGAGCAGCCAAAATCTATGGTATTGTTAGCAGTTAACCTGGTATTGACCCGGAGGGCGCTTCCTCTTACATATTGCGGGTGTTGAGATACCCCCTCGTCGTTGTTTTGCTGCTTACCTCGGCAGCTCTCGCTTTTGCACAGCGCCCTGTATCGCCCGGGCCCCCCGCGCCTGCGGGGACACCCGCGCCTATACTGAGCTCCCAGGAGAGAGTGAAATTGCAGTTTCCAAATAGCGACGTCCAGGATGTTCTCCGGCTTTATGAGCAGCTCACCGGTAAACGGGTGATCATGGATAATTTCGTGCAGGGCAAGGTGAATATTTTCCTCACCAACGATCCAACCCGCGAAGAGGCGATCCAGATCATTAAGATCAGTCTGCTGATGAACGGGTTCTCACTCGTTCCGGAAGATCCTGATATCGTGAAGGTGATCGGAACAGGGAAAAATCCGCGCGGACAAGGCGTGCCGATTATTTCGGATCAGGCCGATATCCCTCCGGGCGATCAGGTAGTCAGCTATCTCTTTAAGTTGCGCTATGCTGATCCGGCCGAGTTGCAGCAGGTCCTGGGACAATATCTTTCGCCGCCGCAAACTTATACATCGGTACTCCCGCTGCCGAAATCGTCGAGCATACTAATAACGGAAAATTCGACCGTCATTCGCGGGTTAGCCAAGATCATCGATCAAATTGATGTCGCTCCTGCCGAAGTGACGAGTGAATTCATCAAGCTCGAACGCGCCGACGCCACCAAGGTGGTCGATACGTTGAAGGACATTTTCGAGAAAGGAGCCGAACAAAACCGGCCGGTTGGCCCAGGGGGTGGACCAGGCCGCGGCGTGCGTGGGGTTGCCAATCCAGTCGTGCCCTTGGTTCAGGGCGAAGGCGATCTTGGCGCGCTCACGGCGCTTTCGGAGGATTCCGTTATCGTTGGTAAAATCAAGCTCGCGCCCGATGTGCGGACGAACCGCATTCACGTCATCACTCGGCCGATAAACATGCCATTTATCCGGAAACTGATCGCGGAGCTCGATGCCAACGTGGAGTTTGGCAAGCCGGTGACGCGACCGCTGCGCTACATTTCCGCGAGCGATGTTTTGCCGGTGCTAGTGCAGGCCCTGACCGAACCAGGCGGCGAACAGCAACAAGGTGGCGCTGGCGGCACTGCCGGGCCACAAGCCGGACCAACCCCACAGCGCACGCCCAATCCCACCGTCACCAATCCATATAATG
The DNA here is from genome assembly GCA_003220075.1 of Verrucomicrobiota bacterium. Taxonomy (GTDB): domain Bacteria; phylum Verrucomicrobiota; class Verrucomicrobiia; order Chthoniobacterales; family UBA10450; genus AV69. The sequence continues at coordinate 2,828 of QHRJ01000230.1, read as the reverse complement.
TCGGACAAGCCAGTACTGCGAGTGGCAGCAATCTTAACGTTTCCGAAGAGTTATCCACTCAACCCGTCGATACCGCGCCGAAAGCCGTGACGGTTGGCAATTCCAAGATCATCGCCGATCAGCGCGCCAACACTATTATAGTTCTGGGTAGTCGCGAGGTGGTGGTGAAAATAGAAAAAATTCTCGACGAGATGGACGTGAAAGCACCACAAGTCGCTCTAGCCACCGTCATCGGCGAGCTGACGCTTAACAACGACGAGCAATTCGGAGTGGATTATTTTGTCCGAGCAAACAAAAAGTACGCGCTGACGACAAACTTCACCGGCATCCCTCCATTCCCTGGTGGCAGCACCACCTCGGCTGCTCCCAGCCCGGGAGGAACACCGATAACTACAGGGGGAAGTGTCTTTGATCCCGGTAACCTGATCAGTTTCACCCAGCTGGCGACCAACGCTGCCCAAGGCACGAACATTTATCTTGCTGCCGGTGCCACGCTGGCCTCGGTGGTGCACGCGTTAGATTCAACGGGGCGATTCCGGGTGATCTCGCGCCCGATGGTCTTTACCAGCAACAACAAGAAGGCAATCATTGCAAACGGACAGGAGATTCCAGTTCCGGTAAATACCTTAAGCAATGCGGCAGCGGTCGGCACCAACGTCGCCGCTGTCCAATCCAGCATCGAGTTTAAGAAGGTTGCGCTGCAACTCGAGGTCGTGCCGCTCATCAACTCGGAGAAAGAGGTTTCCCTGGATATTTTACAGAAGATCGACAGTGTCGTTCCTGGCAGCAATGTAAATATCGGCGGGAACCAGGTGCCGACGATCGCCACTCGCTACATTCGCACTAACGTTTCCGCACCAAACTGTTCAACAATTGTCCTAGGCGGATTAATTACTGACACCAAGAATACCAGCAAAGATGGGATTCCATATTTGAGTCGATTGCCAGTTGTAGGTTCACTTTTTCGTAGCACTACAAAAATGCGCGACCGCACTGAGTTGATCATTTTGATGCGTCCAGAAGTATCGCTGACGAAGCTTGATCTTTATCGGCTGCGCCAGAAGCACGAAGACCGTACGCATTTCGGGCCCGAGCTGGAGCAGGACGATTGTCCCGATTGTCCGAAAAGGAGTGATGGAAAGCAACTACCGCCTCCAGATGTCCCAACTGCCAAAGATGTAGGAATGCGCTAATGAAAAGAAGCGGGATTGTTTTTATTGCGATTTTTCTCGCTTGCAATGGCGCTCGTGCGTTCATTTTGGACGACGAAATCTTTTCCTACCATTCCGTCGATTCACTGGCGCCGCGCGATGAACATGGGCTGCTTCACCAAATGCCCACTGTGCGTGCCACTGATTTCGACCGGCGGTATAACTGGCGTTGGGTCTATTATTTCAAGGCGAACGAACAATTGATGGTGCAGCCCGCTTATGTCGGCGCGGTGCAAAGGGACTTGCGCCGGCTCGGATACTATTGCGGGCCGATTGACGGCGTCTTTTCTGACGAGGTCAGCGACGCCATCGCACGCCTGCAGAAAAATCACTCAATGCGTGTGAGTGGCACGCTAAACGATCCAGTGCGGCGGGCATTGCATTTGCCCTAACGAGACGTAGTGAATTCGCGCGCCGAATTGATTGCGGATTTCTTGAAGCGCTACAGCTACAGCGAATGAGCGCGGCGGTGAGCAAATCGATTGTCGATCTTTTGATCGCTGGCGGTGTGGAGTCTCGCGAAGAAGCCGCCCAGCTTGCGCAAAATCTCAATGGTGGTTCCTGGACGACCCAAGTGCTCGATTCCGGCAAGGTCGACGAGCAACGGTTTCTCTCTGCCATTGGAAATTTCTTCCGCGTCCCGGTCGTCACGCTCGATGCCAAGACAATTGATCGGCAAACACTGTCGATTTTGCCTTCGCGATTTGTTTTTCAGCATCACATTTTGCCGATCGCGGAAAAGGACAATTCGGTTGTTCTTGCGACCTACGATCTTTTCAATTCGGCCGGCCGCCAGCTTGTGACGCAACTTTTGAAGAAACCAGCGGAGTGGGTGCTGGTCCCGCGTGCCCAGTTACTGCGCGCCATGAAAACACTCTACGGCGTGGGCGCGGAAACCTTCGATGAAATTCTCAAGACCAATCGGGGTTTCGAAGTCTTGCATGAAGGCGAGACCGCAACGGACATCAACGCGGACGATCCCGAAGCCTCCGTCGTTAAATTCGTTAATCAAGTTATCCGGGAAGCGATCGCCGAGCGTGCGACCGATATTCACGTCGAACCGCTCGAGAACGATATCCGCATTCGTTATCGCATCGACGGAATTCTGCACGAGGTCGCAGTGCCGCCGCAACTGCGCGTGCTTCACGCCGCGATTATTTCGCGATTGAAAGTGATGTCGCACATGGACATCGCCGAACGACGTTTGCCGCAGGATGGCCGCATGAATTTGCACGCGAACAATCAGGAGATCGACGTTCGGGTTTCGACCATCCCGACGGTGAACGGCGAATCGATCAGCCTGCGCTTGCTCGCCCGCGGCGGCCAGCACTTCGGCTTTCAACGGCTCGATCTCAGTGAACGACAGGAAGACGTCATCCGCCGTCTGCTGGCCCAGCCGAATGGAATCATTTTGCTCACCGGCCCGACCGGCTGCGGGAAATCGACATCGTTGTATTGTTTCCTCAGCACGATCAATTCAGTCTCGCGCCGCATCATCACCATCGAGGAGCCGGTCGAGTATAAATTGCCCGCGTGTTGCAAATGGATGTGAAACCGGAAATCGATTTCACTTTTGCGCGCGGTTTACGTCACATTCTTAGACAAGATCCGAATGTG
>QHRJ01000294.1 GCA_003220075.1 Verrucomicrobiota bacterium | reverse complement strand
GAGAATGGAATTCGGCACCCCCTCCTGATTTTCGTCAGGCGGCGTTTCGCTTGGATGAATAAAAATGTGCGTCCGTCGGTAAAGATCGCGTAGATCCGGTTGGCTGAGAAAACCGCAGAAGTGCACTTTCTCAGCGACGCCGAGCTTTTGCGCGAGCCCTTGCAATTCGGGTTGCAGCGGCCCCTTGCCCGCAATGATGAATTCGGCCTTTGGAAACTCCCGCGCAAAAATTGCAAAAGCACGAATAGCCGATCCGACGCCCTTTTTCTCTATTAACCGACAGGCCTGCATGACTTGCCATCGGCCGTCGGTAGGAAATTCCCGCGGCACCATGGAGAATTCGTGGAGCGGGATTCCGGTACGATTGATGCGGATCTTTTCCCGCGCGCAACCGAATTTGATCAGGCGATCGGCCAAGGATTGGGATCGAGCCAGAACAACGGCGACGGAATCGAAGAGAACGCGCAATTTTCCGACATAATTTTCAACCTCCTTAATTGCGACGTCGGCGCCATGAAATGAAACCAGGCATGGTTTGTTCCATTGCCGAATGAAAGGCAATAGATGCACTCCGGTGTGTCCAAAATAAATGTGCATCATATCGGCCCCGCGGCGGCCGAGGATCGAGACCAGCATTTGATATTCGCCCCGATAAATCAGCGGCGGCCGGCGCTCGACAAATTTCATCCAGCCGTGACGGAGCAAATTCCGGTGCGGCCGCGGAATTCGTTCGATGTCATCAAAGGGAAAGCGTCTGAGGTGTTCGACCTTCTTCGTCATGACGAAGGTCTGCGTGCGCCGCAATGAAGTGATCTGCCGGTAAATGTGCAGCATTTCCGGCTTCAAAAAAGTAGTGCAATAACTAGCAACCTTAAGTTGATTCATGCGAAACCGCTGACTGTGTGCGAGGTCTTTCACCTTGTCTAATGGTTAATCACATCCCTTCCAGCCTGGATTGACTGGTTACAAGCTCCGAGTGCTGATCCATCCATTCTCCTAATAATCGTTTGAGCTCGCTAATTCCGCGTCCTTCCTTCGCCGAAATCGGGACGATGGTGCGCTGTGGGAAGCGTTTTTGGAAATCGCGCAAATTCTCCTCTGCCTGTGGCAGGTCCATCTTGTTAGCGACAACAAACCATGGCCGCTCCGACAAACGCGGATGATAGAGAGCAATTTCACGACGCAGCGATTCGAGATCAGCGATTGGACTTCGCCCTTCGCTTCCCGCCATGTCGAGCACAGAAAGAAATAAACGGCACCTCGTGATGTGCCGGAGAAAATCATGACCGAGTCCAAGATTGCGATGCGCCCCTTCCATTAA
>QHRJ01000229.1 GCA_003220075.1 Verrucomicrobiota bacterium | reverse complement strand
AGGAGTTCGACACGTTTGATCAAGTGCTCAAGAGCTGCAAAACAAAGGATGTATTTTACGTACCTGGCGAGCACGATGTCCTGAACGACGGCGGAAAACTTTATCGTGATCGTTATTTAAAAAGCGTCGAAGCCAAGGGCTCGGGTTGGTACAGCTTTAACAAAAACGAAGTCCACTTCATTGGACTGGTCAACGTGCTGGACCTTCAGGCCGGCGGTTTGGGTCAACTCGGAGACGAGCAACTCGAATGGCTCGAGGCTGACGTTAAGGATCTCGGAACCAGCACGCCGATTGTGGTCTTCGCGCACATCCCTCTCTGGGCGGTTTATCCGCAATGGGGTTGGGGCACAAGCGACAGCGAACGTGCCCTGGGATATTTGAAACGCTTTGGCTCAGTGACGGTCCTAAACGGACACATCCATCAGGTGCTCCAGAAAGTGGAAGGCAATGTGACTTTCCACAGCGCCATGTCTACCGCCTTCCCTCAACCAGCACCAGGAACCGCGCCATCGCCGGGTCCGATGAAAGTGCCGGCCGAAAAACTGCGCAGCATGCTCGGCCTGACCAGCGTTCAATACAAGCAAGGCAAAAGTGCCCTCGCCGTGGTCGACTCCAACCTCAGCTAAACCATTTCAACTATGACTACACTTACCGCCAAAAATAAAACCGCGGTCCTCCTGTGCGGAATCGCTTTTCTCAATTTATCTCTCTTCGCGATCGCGGGCGAGATGAAGAGCGACGACAGCACCAGCAGCAAGCAAAACAGAATAGAGATCAAAGACTTCGCCTTCAATCCTCAGACTGTGACGGTGAAGTCCGGAGGCAAGGTGACCTGGATTAATCGGGACGAAGAACCGCACACCATCGTGAGCGTTGAAAAGCAGTTCAAGAAATCGACCGCGCTCGACACCGATCAAGAGTTCACTATCACAGCGGGCGCTCCCGGCACTTACAGCTATTTTTGTTCGGTTCATCCGAAGATGACCGGGACGATCGTGGTCGAGAAATAGTTCGGCGCGATTGATGCCCCGTGTAGCCACGGTTCCCTGAACAGTATGAAATTATTTCTTGCGGCTTCACATTCTCCGAATCCGTTCGATCTGAAATCCGCGCTTCTGGCCGGGCACGCCCAGCATCCGGTTATCATTCATTTTCCGATTGCGCTTTTTATAGTGAGCGCCGTCTTTGAGTTACTGGCGGTCTGGCGCAAGCAACCGCTTTTTGCATCTGTCGCCTATTACAATCTCCTCGGCGCCGCGCTCACCCTCCCATTAGCGATCGCTACGGGGTTGGGAGCGTGGCAATGGCAACTCGAAGGCGCGGCCATCAAGGGCAACCTACGGTTGCATATGATCTGCGCGCTGACTTCAGCCTCGCTAATCTTCTTTCTCGCCTGGATGCGCTGGCGCTTCCGCCTGAAAGGGATCTCGCCAAGTTTTGCCTATTTCGCAGTGACCTTGCTGGCGCTAACGGCGATCACGCTCACCGGTCATCTTGGTGGAATCCTGAGCGGCGTTGAAACGCCCTGATGGGTTAAACCCCAAGATCAAGCAAATAAACGACGCGATTACTGAAGTTGCCCCTTGTAAAAGCGCGCGCCGCTATGCCAACGCACCGATGTCGGTGTAGGAGAAAGTGATCTGCAAGGTGCCGGCGGTGAGTAAACCTCCTTGCGCATTCTGCCATGGTCCTGCCGGCGAATCGCTCCACAAGACCTGATATGATTTTCCCGGATAGCGCAATTGGTAGGAGGTCCGTCGAGCCAGAGGCATTGCCTGATTGAGAATTCACCGGCTCCGCAGAGCGTCGCCCTACCAAATGCTCGCCCTTCCAATTCTTCGCAAAAACTATTTCTCTTCGTCCAGCTTCGCCTTCACCGCCATCTCGATCTCCTGGTACAATTTCGGATCGGATTTTAGAGCTTCCTTGGCAGCATCTCTTCCCTGCGCCAGTTGGGTGCCCCTGTAATTCAACCAGGAGCCGCGTTTCTCGATGATCTGTTTCTCCAGCGCAACATCGAGCAGCGCACCGGTGGACGAAATTCCCTCGTTATACATGATGTCGAATTCCGCTTCAGTGAACGGCGGGGCCACTTTGTTTTTTACAATCTTAACCCGGGTGCGGTTACCAGTGACGACGCCATCGGTCTGTTTGATTGCGCCGATGCGGCGAATATCAACACGAACGCTGGCGTAAAATTTCAACGCTTTGCCACCGGGTGTCGTTTCCGGATTACCGAACATGACGCCGATTTTCTCACGAATCTGGTTGGTGAAAACGCAACAGGTCCGTGCCTTCGAGATCAGGGAAGTGAGTTTGCGCAGCGCGGCACTCATCAAACGCGCTTGCGCGCCTACAGTGGTGTCGCCGATCTCGCCCTCCAATTCGGCCCTTGTCACCAGCGCGGCGACAGAATCGACCACGATGACATCGAGCGCGTTTGAGCGGATCAGAGTTTCACAAATACGTAGTGCTTCCTCACCCGAGCTCGGCTGCGAGACCAGCAGATCGTCAAGATTGACGCCGAGCTTCTTTGCATACTGCGGATCCAGCGCGTGCTCGACGTCAATGAACGCGGCGAGCCCGCCGCGTTTCTGCGCCTGCGCGATTACGGTTAGCGTAAGCGTAGTTTTGCCAGAAGATTCCGGACCGAAAACTTCGACCACGCGACCGCGGGGAAATCCGCCGACGCCCAGCGCGCGATCAATCAAAATGTTCCCGGTCGGAATAACGTCAATATCAACTATTTTTTCGTCACCGAGACGCATGATGGCGCCGTCTCCGTAATCCTTGGCGATCTGCTGAATGGCGAGATCGAGATTTTTGTTGCGGGCGGCGGTCACCTTGTCTTCGCCGGTCTTCTCAGCGGTTTTAGCGGGCATAATTCAACCGCTAACTAAGTCGGCACTCCCCCGTTCGCCAAGAAAAAAGCAAAAGGCCGCGCATATTTCGCATGCGCGGCCTTTGAAATCTGCGCTTTGCGCGTTAGCTGACCGTGATTTTGCGGGGCTTTACCTGCTCAGCCTTGGGCAACCTAAGTGTGAGAATCCCCTGATCGATGTGCGCTGAGATCTTCGACGTGTCGATGCGGGGATCGAGCTCGAAGGCACGTCGGAAATTTTCCGAACGCGACTCGCGGTGGACTAATGTTCCGTCGATCTCGGGCAATGATCGCCGGCCAATAATCCTTAGCTCGTTGTTCTCGACCGAGATTTCGAGTCCTTCTTTGTTCACTCCTGGCATCTCAACGTTTAACAAGTAGACGTCACCATCCTCGATCACACTCGCCGCCGGCGTCACGAACTGCTCGCTTCGTTGCTCGGTGGCATTTCGATTTTCACGAACCAATGTGTTCATAATGATAATCTCCCTCCTTGATCAGGCGACGTTGACCTGAATCTGTTTTGGCTTCGCTTCCTCCGCTTTGGCCAGAGTGACAGTTAGAATGCCGTCACGATAAGTAGCCGTGACTTTGCTCACATCGACCTGAGTCGGCAGCGAAATGCTGCGGCGGAATTTGCCGACATAGCGTTCGGTCCGCTCGGCTTTGTCGCCTTCCGCGGTTTCGCTCTTGCGTTCGCCGCTGATGGTCAGCATTCCGTCCTGCAACGAAATCTCGATGTCCTCCTTGCGCATGCCGGGCAATTCGACCCGGACAATGACGTTGTCGTTGTTCTGATAAAGATCGAGCGCAGGTGACCAACCGCTAAAGAGTTGGGATTGCCTGCCGAAGTTCGACCAGAACGGCATCTCAAATAAGGTATCGAGTTCGTCGCGAAGATTGCTCAAACGATTGAGTCCGCTCCAAGCCACGGTCTCGGGTGGTTGATATCGAACAATACTCATAGGTGTTGAATTCCTTTCTCTAAAATTGTTCTCTGAAATACCATCAGCTTGCGAAATGCCAGCTTCGAATCCTGTATAGGCAATCACTTTAATATGATGGACTTACATGTAAAATATGACTCATATTCGGCCCTGAATATGAGACATTATTGCACAGTTGCAGCTATGTCACCCCTGATCGCGCGCGCCAATGCGACGCAGATTTACTGGGTTGCCGCTAGTGCGGTTGGTCACCTACCTTCACCCTGTGCCGCAGCAAAGTAGCGACGAAAAATTTATGCGGGCCGCCTTGGTCGAGGCGGAAAAGGGATTGGGAACAACAAGCCCGAATCCGGCTGTCGGAGCCGTTGTTGTTTGGCGCAATCGCATCGTTGCGCGCGGACATCATCGGCGGGCAGGTGGCGATCATGCCGAAATCGATTGCCTACGAAAATTACCTGACCCAATTCCAGCGGAAGCGATCCTTTACGTTACGCTTGAACCATGCTCAAGCCGTGGACGAACTGCACCCTGCGCAAACTATATCATCCAGCGCGGAGTTCGGCGGGTAGTCATCGGCGCCGTCGACCCGAACCCGAAGCATCGGGGCCGTGCGATTGGGCTTCTCCGGGCTGCCAGAATCGATGTTAGCACTGGCGTATTGGAAGACGAATGTGCGCGGCTGAACGAAGCGTTTAACAAATGGATCGTCACCGGCGAACCATTTGTCATTGCGAAATGTGGCATGAGTCTCGATGGTTATCTGACTCGCCCGGCAGGCGAAACGCGCTGGCTGACTTCGGAATCCTCCCGCAGTTACGCACACCAGCTTCGCGCGCTCGTCGACGCCATCATTGTCGGCGCCGAAACCATCCGGCGCGATAATCCACGTCTCACCGTGCGCAAGGGGCCGCGACGCACTCAACCCTGGCGAGTGATTCTGACCAAGTCGGGCCGGCTTCCCCGGAAGGCCAAAGTTTTTCGAGATTCGAAGAGAGAGCGCACGCTGGTTTATCGGAGCCAATCACTGCGAGCGATATTGCGCGATCTCGGCCGGCGCGAGATTACCAGCGTGCTCATTGAAGGCGGTGGCGATGTCCTCAGTCAGGCCCTCGATCAAAGATTGATCGACAAAGTTCAAATTTATATCGCTCCGATTTTCACTGGCGGAGGCGTGCTGGCGTTTGGGGGCAACGGTACCGCTTCGACGCAACGATCGCTGCGATTGGATTCCCCACGCTACCAACGCATCGGTCCAGATATTTGCATCGCTGGCTATCCGAAAGAAGCGACAGATTTTACCACAAAATAATCCGCAAAACTTTGCCTCCCATTTTCGGTTAAATTATTAGAAGGAGGTGGAGGAATGAAAAAGTTCATGCTGATCGCCCTGGTTGCGATCGGCTTCATCGTGGTGGCGACACCCGAATCGAACGCGGGCGTTTCAATCGGCATCGGGTTCGGATTCCCGGGTTTTTACGGATACCCCGCTTATTACCCCTACGGTTACTATCCGTACAGTTACTACCCTTACGGCGCGCCGGTTGTCTATTACAGTAGCGGTTACCGGCCTTATTATTGGTGGCACGGCCGCCGGATATACTATCGGCACCACCACCACTGGCGCTAAATTCCTTACAACCCGCGGGCGCGGTTCTATCCCAAGCCCGCCGCAAGATCATCCGAAAGCGACGCTTCTTTCCAGCTTAGAGAAGCGACGTGTCATCATCATCATCGTTGCTCGCCAAAAGATCGAGATCAGCGGCGACCTCTGATTCTTGGACATCTGCCGAGGTTAAACCACGGTGGGGCGAACGATGACGAGGCTGCAACACTTGAAACGTGAACACGGCGATTGCGACAATAGCGGCAGCTGAAAGTGCCGGCACCAGCCTGTGTAGGTTGAACCAAGCCATTAAACCATGTTTTTCCGACGTTTCGGCGCGCACAGCCCGGACCGCATTGCGGGCAAAAAATGGCGAGGGTGTCGGCGCTTTGGAGCGCCCAAGTAAATCCCAGAGTGGTGGATCTTCCTCGCGATTCATGCCTATTAATTCAACCGAGGAATTTAACCAAAGTTTCGGCTGTCAGTCACTTCATAAATCTAATCCCACCCTCTACGTAGTGGTGATACACCGCCTCTGCGGAAACTGAAGCCTTGCGAGAGGGTCAGCTAGACCTCGGCAGCGTCCAGAAAGCCTTCCAGCTGGCGGATGCGGGTAGGGTGCCGCATTTTACGCAACGCTTTGGCTTCGATTTGCCGTATCCGTTCGCGAGTGACGCGAAACTGTCGACCTACTTCTTCAAGAGTGCGACTATAGCCATCGACTAACCCAAAGCGCTGCTCCAGCACTTGCCGCTCACGTTCCGTCAACGTTTCAAGCACGTCTTTAATTTTTTCCTTCAGCAGCACGATCGCCGTGACGTCACTCGGATTTTCCGCGCCTTTGTCTTCAATGAAATCGCCGAAATTGGTTTCCTCGCTCTCACCGACCGGCGATTGCAATGAGATTGGTTGCTGCGCCATTTTTAAGACCGCGCGCACGCGATCGACCGGGAGCAAAATCTCTTCCGCCACTTCTTCCGGAGTCGGCTCGCGTCCATATTCCTGGACCAACTGTTTCTGCACTCGCATCAGTTTGTTGATCGTCTCGATCATGTGCACCGGAATGCGGATGGTGCGCGCCTGATCGGCGATGGAACGGGTGATGGCCTGGCGAATCCACCAGGTAGCGTAAGTGGAAAATTTATAGCCGCGGCGATACTCGAATTTCTCCACCGCTTTCATCAGGCCCATGTTGCCTTCCTGAATCAGGTCGAGAAAAGAAAGACCGCGGTTGGTGTATTTCTTGGCAATGGAAATGACGAGCCGCAGGTTGGCTTCTACCATTTCGGTTTTCGCGCGCAACGCTTTGCGCAGCCATGTTTTCAGCTCCTGATAATGCTCGAGATATTCTTCGGCGGTGAGCCAGGCCGAGCGCTCCAGCTCTTCCATCTTCGGTAGCTGTCGGCGGCGACCGTGATTGGCTTTGAGGCGCTCCGATTTCAACGCCGTCACCAAGGCGAAATGCTGATCTGCCAGATGGACGAATTCTTCGGTCACCTTTTGTTTGAAATAAAATCGTGGATAAACCCGTTGCAGGGCATTGCTTGAACGCTCAAATGCTTTCGTCCGTGCCTTGACCGTGCGGGAAGATGCTTCGCGCATCTGAGCGTACTGCATCGTGATTGTTTCGCCGAGTTTCTCCACTTTCTGGCAAAGACGCGGGAGCAACTTCATGTAGCGTTCCCGACTCTCGATTTTTTTGTCGAGAATCACGCGGTCGAATCGTTCGAGTCCTTCGGCTAGTTTCTGCGCCAAATCGAGGTGCGCCTTGGCCGTAAATCCGAAACGATTGATGTGTTGTTGGACAAGATGCTCCGCTTCCTCGATTCGCTTTGAAATTTGCACTTCCTGTTCGCGGGTTAGCAGCGGCACCTGCCCCATCTGCCTGAGATACATCCGCACCGGATCGTCCAGGATCTCAAAGCGGGTCTCGGGCTTTTCCTCTTCCTCTTCTTCTTCTTCGGTTTCTTTTTTGCCTTCTTTGAAACGATCGACTTCGGATGCTTCGATAATATCGATCTCCATTTTCCGGAGCTGGCTCAGAATCGCATCCAGCTCATCCGCGTCCGTCACCCCTTCAGGCAAAACGTCATTGAGATCGTCGAACGTGACGTAACCCTGCTCCTTTGCCAGCTTGGCCAGCTCGCGGATTTTTCCTTGCAAATCGTCCGGCGCGAGCGCAACGCGATTGGTTTCCTCATGGTGGCGCGTGATCAAGATTTTCTGTGACACCGCAACTTGAATTTTTCGCGGGCGTCCTCGCTTTCTCGCCACGACAGGCGGTACACTTTTGGTCTTTATCTTCGGTTGCGGTATTGCGTGCCGAGAGTTGCCATTGGAGTGTGGCTGCTCCCGCACGCTACGTTTTAATTTCTTGGCCACGGGGAAACGTCAGAATCTCGTGCCCGCTGTTGCTGGAATGTCCGAAATTTTATGGCTCGTGCGCACGGGCGGGCGAAAACCGAGGAACGTCGTGGAGTTGACCTCGGAGGTCAAGGACTTGTTTCTGGAGTTGCATAATTTCGCCGGTGGTCAGATTGGGGAGCCGCAACCGGCTCTCCGCCGCTACCAGTTCGCGCCGCAAAATCGCCTGTCGAAGACCATTCCACCACTCACGCGTCACCGCGGCAGGATTAGCGGGCATTTTTTGCAGGAGCCAGCCGGAAACGAGCGATTCCTCCGCCGGTGACAGAGTCGTTTGAAACAAATTTAACGAGGCTGGATCGGCCGGACGAAAATCGGCCTGGAGGACTTTTGTCAGTAAATCGGCGCCCGGAACGTTCGCCAGTACTTCGCGCCAATTTTGTTCGATTAAAAACGCACGCGCCTCTTCGTCCCTCAGCGCGAGCAGACAAAGCATCGCAACGTCGTGTGACGGAGCAGAGATCGGCGGCACGACCTTCGTATCACCTTGCCGATGCGGCTCGCCACGTTTAACCAGGGTCTCAAAATCAGCAACGCGAATGGCGAGCCGGGCGGAAATTTTGTTTATTACTTCACCACGCATCACCGCGTCGCGCACAAAGGCGACGCTGGCAGCGAGTTCACGTGCGACCTGCATTTTGGCGCCGAGTGAATTCAAATCGGTAGTGGCAGCTTTTTTCTCGATCCAATAATCAAAATAATCCGGCGCCGACGTGACCAGCTCATCGAATTTTTGCCGGCCTGACTTTCGCACCAGGGAATCCGGATCTTCGTGCGCGGGCATCTCCGCCACTCGCACCACCAGATCATTTTGTAGCAAGGCTTCGAGCGAACGCTCGGCCGCGGTTTGACCGGCCGTATCAGAATCGAAGCAGAGAACCACTTCCCGAACAAAGCGTTTCAGCACATGCGCCTGATTTTCTGTGAAGGCCGTCCCCTGTGGCGCAACCACATTTTGAATTCCGGCTTCAAATAGCGTGATCAAATCGAGCTGTCCTTCACAAACCACGGCGCAATCCGCATCGATCAGCGCTCGTTTCGTTTTATGCAGTCCGAAAAGGACGCGACCTTTTCGAAAGAGCGGCGTTTCCGGCGAATTAATGTATTTAGCCGCGCTCGCATCAGCGGCGAGAACGCGCCCGGAAAACGCGATGACTTCGCCGACGTCGTTGCAGATCGGAAACATCAGGCGACCGCGAAAGCGATCGTAGAATTCGCCATCACCACGTTCCTCATCACGCAGTTTCACCAGCCCGCTCG
>QHRJ01000293.1 GCA_003220075.1 Verrucomicrobiota bacterium | reverse complement strand
GTAAACCGACGAACCCGGTGGCGTCAATGACGTGACGGTCGAGCTAATGTTTATAATGTTGCCGCCAGTGGAGTCGAAATGCTTGACCGCTTCCTGCGTAGCGAGGAGCAGGCCGAGGACATTTATGTCAAAGTGTTTGTGGAATTGCTCCTCGGTGATCTCTTCAAGCGGCGACCAGTCGTAAACTCCAGCGTTGTTGACCAGGATGTCGATCTTGCCGAAGGCCTTCCTTGCTGCGGCAAAGAGGCGTTCGATTTCCGCCTTCTTGGCGACGTTCGCCTGCACGGCAATCGCTTTGCCGCCGCGCTTTGCGATTTCGTCGACGACGCGATCGGCGCCTTCTTTTGAGGAGGCGTAATTGACAACGACGGCTGCGCCTTCAGCCGCGAATTGTTTTGCGATGTCGGCGCCGATTCCTTTCGACGCACCGGTTACGACCGCGATTTTTCCTGCTAGTTTTCCATTTTTCATTGTCTGCCTTTCATTTGGTTGATTTTTAAAAATTTGTTTATCCGGTGCGTCATTTCTTTGTTTGAGCCGGTTGCGGCTGAGCCTTTACCTCTTCGCCTTCGCGCAATGAGCCGCTGGGATTGGCCACGAGCGGTTCAGCCGGATTGAGGCCGGAAAGGATTTCCACCTTGTCGCCCAAGTCGCGGCCGAGTTTCACCGAGCGCGCGCGAATGGTTTGCTTCGCATCGACGATCAAGACTTTCGGGCCATCGGATTGGACAGTGACAGCGTTGCCAGGGACGAGGAGAGTCCGTGCGTCCTGCGGGAAGGCGAACTTGACCTCGGCATACATGCCTGGGAACAATTGACCGTCAGAGTTCGCGACTTGCAGCTCAGTCAGCAGCGTGCGTGACGCCGGATCGAGCGCGCCAGCAGTGCGGACGACTTTCGCGTCGAAGGTTTTCTCCGGAATTTCACGAAATGAGACAGCTGCGCTTTGTCCTGGAGCAACCGAACGCGCGTTTGTTTGCGGAACGGTCACGTAGATTCGGAGCGTGTCGGTCTGCGCGACATGAAAGAGCGCCGACGTTTGACCGCCGTTGCCGGCGGAGACGAGCGCACCGTTATCGATGTTGCGCGTGGTCACGATGCCAGCGAAGGGCGCAACAACTTTTTGGAAACCCTGTAACTTTTCCAGCCGGGCCACGTTCGCTTGGGCGGCAGTGAGATCGGCCTGGCGCGCATCCAGCGCGGATTTCTTCTCGTCGAACTCCTGCGCGGAAACGACTTTCTTGGCGACGAGTTCTTGCCAGCGCGTCAGCGTCGCTCGCGCCAGTTCGGAGTTCGCTACCGCCTGCTGCACGGTTGCGCGCGCCTGGTTCAGCTCCTGATCGATTTCAGGGGTTTCGATTTCGGCCAATAAATCTCCGGCTTCGACCTTGGCACCAATATCAGTGTACCATTTGCGCACGTAACCGTTGGTCCGCGCATAGATCGGTGTTTCCTGAATTGCCTGTGTGCTGCCGGGCAACACAAGATTCGCGGCGCCCTCAGGGCGTTGGGTTGAAACCACGCTTACCGTTGGGCGTTGATCCCGCGCTGCATCCAAAAGCGAAGCGTTGGCGTGCCAGCGCGGCACCATTCCCAAAAGGAAGAGCATCGTCAGCACCGCAACCGTGCCGAGCAGAGCGCGCCGGCTTAGGCCGCGGCCGGTGTTGGTGGCGGAAGATTGGAGGTTGGCTTTGAAAGATTCAATATGTTCGGTCGTAGTCATTCTGTTCTCCTCAATGTTGAGTGACTGGTTCGAGGTGTGTGCTAACAAGATCTGGATCGTCGATCTCGCGCGGTCGCGTTTTATGACGAATCACGCTGAAGACGACGGGGACGAAGAAAAGGGTTGCGACGGTCGCGAGTAGCAGGCCGCCAATGACGGCCCGGCCGAGCGGCGCGTTTTGTTCGCCGCCTTCGCCCAATCCGAGCGCCATCGGCACCATACCGATGATCATCGCGAGTGCGGTCATCACCACCGGACGCAGACGGGTGTGACCAGCGGCAATGGCGGCATCGAGCGCGCTCCGGCCTTCCCGCAATTGTTCGTTCGCGAACGTGATCATAAGGATGCTGTTGGCGGTGGCCACGCCGATGCTCATGATCGCGCCCATCATCGATTCGACGTTGAAGGTGGTGTGCGTCAAAAACAGCATCCACAAAATGCCCGCGAACGCGCCGGGCAACGCCGTGATGATGATGAAGGGATCAGTCCACGATTGGAAGTTGACGACCATCAGGAAATAAATGAGCGCGGCGGCAAAGATGAGACCGAGGCCCAGTTTGCCGAACGCGCTGTTCATGCTTTCAACCTGGCCGCGCACGTTGATCGTGCTGCCGGGCGAAAGTTTGGGGCGAAACTCGTTTACGATTTTTGTAACCTGATCGGAAACGCGACCGAGATCAGCGCCTTGCACATTGGCATAAATATCGAACACCGGTTGCACATTGGTGTGGCTAATATCTGCTGGTGTTTCATTGCGCTCGAGCGACACGAGATTGCTCAGCAGCTGGGGATGCGCCGGATCGTTGCCCGCAAGCGAAGTCGAAGTAATGGCATCGATTGAATTGACCAGGTGCTGCGGAGTCTGGATCGCGACCGGGTAGTTGATTCCACTTTTCGGATCGGTCCAAAAGTTGGGTGTCACCTGGAAGCTGGAGCTGAGTGAGATGAGCAGACTGTTAGCGACATCGCGCTCGGTAAAGCCGAGCTCCTGCGCGCGGGTGCGATCGACT
>QHRJ01000292.1 GCA_003220075.1 Verrucomicrobiota bacterium | reverse complement strand
GCCCTCAAGCAAAACTCTAGCAATTCAGCCACGCTCGATTTGAAAGTGCCGCGGATTATTTCGGCGGATTTCGGTCCGCATTTTTCGGTCAAGCACATGCTTAAAGATATGCAGATCGCAAATCGGATGGGCCGCCACTTCGACCTTGATCTGACCGTGGCAGGTGCAACGCGTGATCGCTTGCTCGATGAAGCGCGCCAGGGCCGCGGCGATGACGACTTTTCCTCAATCGCTCGGCGTTTTCTGCCGTTTGTACAAACTCCCGAGATGGCGGAGCGACAGCCCGATTTGTTCACGCCGCGTCCGGTTACGGTTCCGCACGAATCCCCTGAGTTCGTCGAGGAGCAGTTGGCAAAATTGGAAGCGACGCAGATTGGACAACCGCCTGAGCAAGTCCCGCCAGAGGAAGAGGTGATTGCGGAAGAAGTGGTTGCGGAAGAACGGCCGAAACCAGCCGATATTGAGACGCCGCGTCAAACGCAGCCGCCGCCGGACGAAACGACTCCATCCCAGACTCCTTCGAACGGTGATTCCGAACCGGAGGAGGCGAAGCGCGGATTCTTCAGTCGCTTGCTGCGACGGACCGATTATTGATCGGTCAAATGGCCCCGGCGTTCTTTGACCTTTCCGCCCGCGCGAAGTTGCGCGTGACTGGTGCTGATCGCATTCGTTTTCTGAACGGACAGACCACCAACGACGTTCGCAAAGCCGGCGCGGCGGCGACACAGGAGTCATGCGTGCTCAACGCTAAAGGTCATCTTGGTGCGCACGTTTTCCTGGCCGCCACACCTAACGACATTTGGATCGATGCCGATCAGGAATTGCGTGAACAGTTGCAGACGCGGCTCGAGCGATACGTGATCGCTGATGATGTGACGATTGAGGATGTGACAGATCAATTTGCGCTTTTCCATCTGCTGGCGGACTCAGACCCGAAGATATCAGGCGCAAAATTCTACTTCCGATCGCGGCGACTGGGAATCGATGGCTGGGACCTTTGGGTTGAAGTGGCTCGGGCGGAAGCAATGAAGAGCACGCTCGCTGCCGATTATCGAGCGATGGATGAGAGCGAGTGGGAAGTTTTGCGGATCGAGAATGGAATTCCACGCTGGGGGCGCGAGCTCACGCCCGAGATTATTCCACCGGAAGCGAATCTCGCCGCCCGTGCGATTGATTATGAAAAGGGCTGCTACATCGGGCAGGAAGTGATCTCACGAATGAAAATGAGCGGCCAAACCCGGCAGCGCTTGTGCGGTCTCACTTCGGAAAAAGTGCTGCCTCCGAGCATGGAGCTACACGCGGGGACGAAGGTGGTTGGACGCGTAACGAGCGCCGTTTTTTCGGAACGGATGAATTCGCACATTGCGCTAGCGATGATAAAACGCGGTTATACCGACATCGGCACATCGTTAGTTGCGTTGGCAGACGGCGCGGAAACGACCGTCAGGGTCGTTATGTTACCATTCGAGGCCCTGCCTCCGTCATCCCGAGCGAAGTCGAGGGATCCCGTGGCTTGAGCTTTAAAGTTTCGCGACGGGATCCCTCGACTTTCGCTTGGGATGACGAATTTGTTTGGCCGGCGGGTTGCGCAAAATTCAAGAAAGTTTGACCGGGCCCAAGCGTTCCCGCTAGTTTGACTAACCGGCGCCTCTCTGGCGACGGCGGAGCAATGGCCAAGGTCACCGTTAACCACGTCTACAAAATTTATCCCGGAGAAAAGGGGAGCAGCGTAACTGCGGTTGAGGATGTGAATCTCGAAATTGCCGATCGCGAGTTCGTTGTGCTGGTTGGCCCGTCCGGTTGCGGCAAATCGACTACTCTTCGCATGATCGCCGGCCTGGAAGAAATTTCGCGCGGTGATATTTACATCGGTGAGTGGCGGGTCAACGACGTCGCGCCGAAGGACCGCGATATCGCGATGGTATTTCAAAATTACGCGCTCTATCCGCACATGAACGTCTTCGATAACATGGCCTTTGGGCTCAAGCTGCGGAAGTACGGAAAAGCCGAGATCACAAAGCGCGTGGGTGACGCAGCGAGCATTCTTGGAATTGAAGGATTGCTCGATCGCA
>QHRJ01000291.1 GCA_003220075.1 Verrucomicrobiota bacterium | reverse complement strand
CGATGCGGCGGTTCCTTATCCGCAGTCGAGACCGTCCAGATGGCGGTGTCGTAACCGATTTTTTTCTCATTCACGCTCACGCGCACAAAGGCGACGCGCGACCCATCCGGCGAAATTTGCGGATCACCGATCCAGACGAAATCGAACAGATCCTTTTCGGTAATACTGCGTTTGTCCGCGGCTTGCGACGCGATCGGGATGAACGAGAGAAGTGCGAACAGAATCAGGCGACATAAGTGACTTGGCAGCATTCGCCAACGTTGGCTGCTGAGTGGCGAGCTGGCACGCTTTTTCCGCATCGTAACTCCTCCGGGATCGCGCCCGCTACAATGCCAGGCTCTCTTGCTTCGCACCTGAAGCAGTCGCCGTTACACTCCGAAACTTCTTCACCAGCTCATCGAGCTTGAAAACATAGTAATCAACATTGTCATCGCGGTTTTGGGGGTCGAACTCGCTGATTAGTTTCGCCGCTTCATAGGCCGCGACCTTTTTCGGCGTAGCCTTAATATAATAGCTGATTCGATCGCCGGGTTTGTAGTTGCGGCCGCTCGCCAGGGCGAGCTCGTAGGCGGCGGCGCGGTTTCGCGCCGAGTCGGCAATCTTAGCGCGATACTTATCTAACGAATCTTGGAGGGTATCGGTTTTCATCAGCATATCGATTGGCATTTCACGATTGCGAATTCGTTGTTCGAACTGTTCCCGCAACCGCCCAAGTTGCTCCGGCTTTTCTTGCATGATCAGTTTGACCATTTCCTCCAGGAAAACGCGCTGGAACTTCTCCAAGCCGCGGGATTTGAGCGCGCCACCCTTAATAACAACGTCGCCGCTGCGAGTAAGCAGGGCGTAGTTCTTTGCTTTGTAGCTGAACATGGCGTCGAACTGATCGTCGAACTCGACTTCGATGCCCGGCGGCAGCTCTTTGGCCAAGCCTTGGCGCAGTTCTTCGATCTCTGCTGTAGAGGCGGCCGTGTCGGCCGCTTTGTCAGTTTTTGCGGGCGACACGCCCGCCGCTACAGATGATGGCGGGACGAAGTAGATCCCGTCGGTATCAACTTCGATGACTTGCGCGCCCTGTTCATTCAACCATGCGATCATCTTTTGCAGCAAATCGCGACCAATCTGGGTAACGCGCGCCGCGGCGTCGAAGTCGGCAAAATGTCCCTGGGCGAAGCCGAGATATCCATAGAAGCTGTTAATTAGAATCTTGAACGTGTTTTGCAGGGCGTGGAGGTGATGCCATCTCGGGCGATCTCCTTTTTTGTCGGCCAACTGCATCTGCCCCTTGGCTTCGAGACGGAAACTGCGCAAGTCGGTCAGCAAATGCCGAAAAATTTGGAGCTGATCCGTGGCCGGAAAACAATCGAACTGCAACATGATCGACGGATAGAGCGAAGCGACGTCGCAGTGCCAGACGTTCCGCGCCACGCCGCTAAAGTAGATGGCAGTGAAGCCGCCTTCGAAAGTACGTGCCATTGGCATCTCTGGAATGCTGTGACGCTGGCGCAGATATTCCCGTAAAAAAAGCGCGTTGATGCGGGTGGCGTTGCCCCGCACGATCACATCCTGATAGTTGTAGGGAAAAATCTGCGCCTGAATGAAATAGCTCGGGCCTAGCAGATCAGCTAAGGCACGGGTTTCCCGCACGGCGCACAAGGCGCGTTTTCGGAAACGTTCGCTTTTCGCTAGATATTCTCGCTGAAGTGCCTTGCCGGTAAGCACGGAAATTTCCGCGGCATCGCAAAAACCAAAGTGCTGCGCGACATCACTGCGCTCGAAACCGCTGAGCGTGCGCAAACCGACGTCATAGAACTGCGTCAGAAGAAAGGTATCGACGAAGTGGCGGCCATCGACCTGGAACTTTGGATAATCGATGGTTTTCTCGGCGATTTGCAGGCGCGACGGACGCGAGCGCAGAAATCCGCCGCTCCTCCCCCAATCCAGCTTCACTTTGGCTTTGCGGGCCCGCGCCACCAGACAGGGCAGATCAAACCGGAAAAGGTCGTGCCCCTCGATTACGTCCGGATCGCGCTCCTTAATAATTGCGGTGAGCTGCTTGAGCGCGTCGTGTTCGGATTGCTCGACATGCTCAGGATCAACCACGATCAGTTGCTCCCATCCGCTATTATCAGACAAGGCAATGCTGGCGATGGGGTTCTGCGATGCATCAGCCAGATCGGTTTCGCCGGTCGGTGAAAGCACTTCTAGTTGGATACGCTTCAGCTCTTCAAACGGCAGTTGCTTGAACAACGTCCGACCGGTGGCACTGAGATAATGTTGCACCGGGTCGCTCAGGGCGAAAAAATTGCGTCCCGCTTTTTTTAAACCGTTGCGTAACGCGATCAACTCCTTCCAGCTGTCGACGGCGACGAGCCAATTGTATCTCAGGTCACCGGCGAGTTTTTGCGCGTTCTCGAGCCCAAGATCGGTGATATCGCCATCAGTCCAGACAAAAGGATGAAACGGTTCAACATCCACCGCCGTGCTTCCGTCTTTTTCCCGACGGTAAACGCGCACAGTCCCCGTTTCGCCCAACTCAATCGCGACGATGCGCGGTGTTTTGTCCGCGCCGAAAAGGAGCTCGTTATCTTCGAAAGCCACAATTAGAGATTCCGCGAGTTAACGCCTTTTGTCATCCCGAGCGAAAGTCGAGGGGATCCCGTAGCGGTAGCTTTAAGGTTGCATCAGGGGATCCCTCGGTCCAAGCCGGACTGGCGCAATTCGCTCGGGATGACAAAGAG
>QHRJ01000228.1 GCA_003220075.1 Verrucomicrobiota bacterium | reverse complement strand
TAAATGCCTTTGAGCCAAGCAGGATAATTGGCAGTGAAAGTACCAAACAAGTGATCCCGCCTAGTGCATCTGCCGACGGGTGCTACGACGCGATCGCCGAAGAAATTGCGGCGCGATTAGTCAGCATCTCCTTTTTGCGGAGAGTGAACATTTAGATGTTGCACCTGCAACAGTCCGATGTTAACTCGAGGCATCTCTCCGTTGGCTTCTGAGGCTAGCGTTTTCTTCGCGGCGGCGGAGTGGAATTCGCACCGAAAAGATGTTTCAAGCTACCGCCGACTCTCTCGACTAATGAGGGCGGCGGCGTTGGTTTCGTTTTGGCAATCCGCCGACGCGCGCGCATTTGAAACTCGATCGTGGAAGTTGCGTTTTCATCAACCGTGACATTTTGGATGCGGTCCGGATAATTCTTGAGACTGGCGGTGAGCACTTGTTTGCCAGCCGGCAAAGCAACCGTCAGTGGCGTGAACCCGAGCGAAACAGTGCCGCAAAGAATTTCCGCGCCATTTGGAACACTCGTGATCGTAACTTCGCCATGGAAAAACGCGTACTCGACCGGACGAACCTCACCGGCCTGCACCTGGACCTCGGTCCGGCTATCCGGCCAGCCGTCCTTGTAAAAAAAAATTGTGTAATTTCCGCCGTGAAGTTCCTCGGCCATCCCGGGAGCTGTACCAGTCCGCAACGGCGCCGAAGAAGGAGCGGTCTTATCCGCGGTGATTCCGGGATAAACTGCGAATGTCGCGCCAGCTGGTTTCGTCGTTAATTGCAAAGCAGCTGGCTGGTCGGTGACCGACCGCGGTGGACTTGCGATCATGTCCACTGTTATCGGCGTCGATGCGGCAGGACTTATTTCTGGCGCGGGCGGACTTAGCTCTGGCGCGGCTTTCGTCGTTTCGATGGCATAACCCGTTGGCAGCTGCGTTTCCGTTATCGCTTGAATCAGTTCGGATCGCGAAGGCCGATGTTGCATTAAGAAAACAGCGGCGGCTGGACCGATTAAAGCGACGAGCGCCACCATGCGCGGTCCGATTCTTTGCCAGAAAGAAAGCGCGGCAGGCCTGTCGCCATCCACATCTTCTATCGGCTGGCCTTCTTCGCACTCCATTTTGCGAGAGAAGCAGCAGAGGTCATGCCCCTTTCCCAGGGGCGTTCCGACTTGGAGCGGGGGGCTACAACCGAGGCTTGCACTAATCAAACCTTAGAACATTCACGGCGAAGATATCAGTGCCAGGTCAGAGCCACATCTTCTTATCGGCTGGTTTAAGTGGCTTCCTGTCTTGGAAAGCGGCAGAAGACTGCCGCACTCCAAAAGGTGGCGCTTGCTCGCGTCGCTCTCGAAATTCGCGAAGCGTCTTGGAGTGCGCCAGCCCTTTGGCGCTTTGTGAATGAGGAGGGAAGGGCAAAACGCGATTTTTCGCCAGACTGTTTCAGCACTACGGCCTTACAACAATTGCCCGACAGAAATCTGCTGCGATTGCTCTTCCGCCGACTTCACCGGAGAATTTGCATTAACGTAATCACCGATCTCAGCCAGGAATGACTCCGCAAATTCCTTGAGCTTTTGCTGTCCGACGCCCGCGATTTGCGCAAATTCGCTTTTAGTTTGTGGACATGCCCTCGCCATCTCGCGCAGTGTTGCATCAGAAAAAATGATGTAAGCGGGAACATCGCGTTCGTCCGCAATTTTTCGCCGCAGCGCGCGCAAACGCTCGAAGAGTTCTTCGTTGCATTCGATCTCGCCGGCGAGTGGGATGCGGACCTTCTTCGCCGGTGTCTCGATCGGCTTGGTTAACGCGATCGGTGTCCGTTTTCGCAACGCCATCATTCCGGCCTCGGTCACACTCAAAGTCGCAAATTTTCCGGGCGCTGCTTCCACCAAACCTAGGCGTAACAATTCCCGTCCGATTCTTTGCCACTGCTCCCGTTTCAAATCCGCACCGATCCCAAAGGTGGAGAGCTGATCATGGCCGCGCTTTTTGATCGTGTCGTTCGTGCCGCCAATCAGTACTTCCACGATGTGATTGAGTCCAAATCCAAAGCCATGCTTTGCCTGCACTCGATGCACGCAAGAAAGAAATTTTTGCGTGGCGATTGTGCCGTCGAACGTCTCGCGCGGTTCCAGGCAATTATCGCAGCCATTGCACGAAACCTCTCGTCGCTCCATCGCAGGTGCTATAGCGGCAGCCGTGTCTGCTGCAGAATGACCAGCCGATGCAGGCGATACGCCTGCCTCTACAGAAGCGGGCGGCCAGGTTTCGCCGAAATACCGCAGCAACGTGGCGCGCCGACAATGGCGCGTTTCTGCATACGCGATCATGGTGCGCAGTTGCTCGTGCGCAATGTGCTGTTCGCTTTCGCTTTTTTCTTCGATGAAGCGCCGCTGTTTCACCACATCGCCCACACTGAAGAGCAGCACGCATTCGCTCGGCAGACCATCACGGCCCGCGCGTCCCGTTTCCTGATAATACCCTTCGATGTTTTTGGGCAGATCATAGTGAATGACAAACCGCACGTTCGGTTTGTTGATGCCCATGCCGAACGCGATCGTCGCGGTGATGACGCGCGCGTCATCGCGCAAAAACGCTTCCTGGTTGCGCGTCCGTTCTCGAGATTCCATCCCCGCGTGATAAGGGCGCGCTTTCATCCCATCTTTCGTTAGCTTTTCCGCCAGCGCGTCAGTCGATTTGCGACTCGTGCAATAAACAATGCCGCTCTCGTTTGGGCGCGCCCGGATGAAATCGAGCACTTGCTGGTAGGCCGATGACTTCGCCACCACGCGATAGATCAAGTTCGGTCGATTGAAACTCGCGACATAACAACGCGGACGACGAAGTTTCAGTTGTTTGATGATGTCGTCGCGCACGCGCTCGGTGGCGGTCGCGGTTAGCGCCATAATGGGGATATCGGGAAAGTGCGTCCGCAATTTTTTTAGTTCGCGATATTCCGGGCGAAAATCGTGGCCCCATTCACTGATACAATGGGCTTCATCGATCGCGATCCGCGCAATGTTCCAGTTCAGGGCGCGCCCCAGAAAATTCTCCATCATCAACCGCTCCGGCGCGACGTAGAGCAAACGAAATTGGTTGCGATCGAGGCCGCGCAATCGTTCGCGCGCTTCATTGCCGGCGAGTGTCGAATTCAAGAACGTCGCCGCGATTCCGCTCGTCCGCAGCGCATCGACCTGATCTTTCATCAGCGCGATTAAGGGCGACACCACGATCGTCACCCCATCGCGCAACAAGGCCGGCAATTGAAAACAAAGCGACTTTCCACCGCCAGTCGGCAAAAGGGCAAACACGTCGCGGCCTGCGAGCGAATCTTCAATGATTTCTCGCTGCAACGGCCGGAATGCGTCGTAGCCAAAATATTTCTTAAGGGCCAAGAGTGACTGCATCATTCTTTTTCAGGTCAATGGCTCCGAGGGATTTCCCTTTCGTGTTCCTAGGCCCGCCGTTCTTTGATCGACGATAGAATATCGGCGATAGCTTCGCCTCGCGACTTGGCTCCGAGATTGCCTCTGCCGTGAAGGCGGACGCTGACGGCGCTGGCTTCCATGTCGCGCTTGCCGATGACGAACATGGTGTGGACTTTCATTTGCTCGGCGCGCTGAATTTTACCGTTGATCTTGTCGGTTGAAGTATCGATCTCGGCACGGACCTGATGGCCTCGAAGCTCATTTAGAATCGCGCGGGAGTAGTCGAGTAATTGAGGTTCGTCGGTAATGGTAAGGATGCGCACCTGTTCGGGCGACAACCAGAGCGGGAAGTTGCCGGCGTAATGCTCGATCAGGAATCCGATAAACCGTTCGTGCGTACCCAGTGGCGCCCGATGAATGCAAAGCGGCGTTTTCTCGGTGTTGTCGCGGTCTTTATAAACCAGATTGAGTAGGCGCGGTTGCGCGAAATCGACCTGGTTGGTCGCGATGGTGAACTCGCGCCCGATCACGCTCCAGACCTGCACGTCAATCTTCGGTCCATAAAACGCGGCTTCGTTAGGCACTTCTACGTAATTGATTCCCGAATCCTTTAGCACGCGCCGGGTCATCTCCTCGGTCTGTTTCCATAGCTCCGATTCATCCACAAATTTCTGTCCGAGCTTCGTCGGATCGTGCGTTGAGAAACGCATCAGATATTTGTCGAGCCCGAACAGTTTGAAGTAATTCAGATACATCTCGTTGACGGCGTTGAACTCGGCCCCGAACTGCTCCGGCGTCATGTAAAGATGCGCGTCGTTCATCTGCATCGAGCGCACGCGCATCAATCCAAACAATTCGCCGCTCTGCTCGTAACGATGACAGAATCCATACTCTGCCAGTCGCAACGGCAGGTCGCGATAGCTGCGCGGCACCGCTGCAAATAACTTGTGATGATGCGGACAGTTCATGGCTTTGAGGTAATATTTCGTTGAAGAGTTAGAGCGTTGAACTGTCGAAGCGATGTCGCTCTCCTCCCGCGTCAACTCATCTCGCTTTATCGCTTCAACGTCCTCGCTCAATTCCATCGGCGGAAACATCGATTCAGCGTAGTACGGAAGGTGACCGCTTTTCTTGTAGAGTCGTTCGCGAGCGATGTTCACCGTGCGCACGCGTTGATAACCGGCGGCGAACTCCGTTTCCTTTGCCAGCTTTTCCAGTTCTTCGATAATCGCGGCGCCGCGCGGCAGCCATAGCGGTAAGCCAGGTCCAACATCTTCGTCGATGATGTAAATCTCTAGTTCCTTCCCAAGCTTACGATGGTCGCGCTTCTTCGCTTCCTCGAGCATGGCGAAATGCTCGTCGAGTTCCTTTTTCGTTTTGAAGGCGGTGCCGTAAACGCGCTGGAGCTGTGGGTTCTTTTCGTCGTCTTTATAGTAAGCGCTCGCGACGCTGGTAAGCCTGAAGGCGCCGATGTTTCCAGTGCGCATGACGTGCGCGCCGGCGCAAAGATCGATGAAGTCGCCGTTGCGATAGAGCGAGATTTTTTCGTCAGTAGGAATGTTTTCGATGATATCGAGCTTGAACTTGCTCGGCTGGTCGCGATCGGTCAGCGCCGCGAGCCGTCCTTTCTTACCAAGCTCGAGCGCTTCGTGGCGCGAAACTTCCATCCGTTCGAACGGATGGTTGGCTTTGATTTCTTTCTTCATCTCCGCTTCGATCTTTTCGAAGTCGTCCGGCGAAATCCGGTGCGGGAGATCGACATCATAATAAAATCCGTTATCGACTGGCGGTCCGGCCGCGAACTGCGCCTCCGGCCAGATTTTCAGAATCGCAGTCGCGAGGACGTGCGCGGTCGAATGACGAAGGCGCTCAACGTCCGTCATCTGGGCGCGCATTTCGGGAGTTTTGCGTTCGTCTTCCATCTAATGGGAGGTGAAATTAACCACGAAGAACACGAAGGACACGGAGAATTTCTCGGCGCGATTTCGCGCGGCGGTGTGAGTGCGCTCTGGGGAGCGCAGGCAGCTTGCCTGCAGTGGCCGGCAGCTTGCTGGCCACGAATTCCGTCGGCAGGCTGCTGACGGAGACAGGCTGGCAGCCTGTGCTCCCCAGAATTAGGACGCCCGATGACCGCACTTTTTCGCGAAAGCGCTCGATGTTATCCTCCTTCATGCGATTCTTGTTACTTGCGTCTGCATTGCTCTACGCAAGTTGCGGGCGCGCAGACACTCAGGTTGCCGATTTCCCAGCGCAGCGTGAGCGTATGGTAAAGGAGCAGATCGTCATGCGCGGTGTGGTAGAGGAGCGGGTGCTGGCGGCGATGCGCAAAGTGCCGCGGGAGGAATTCGTGCCGGCAGAATTTCGGGCGGAGAGTTACACGGATCGCCCGCTGCCGATCGGTTACGATCAGACGATTTCGCAGCCATTCATCGTGGCGTTCATGACCGAAGAGTTGCGGCCGAAACCGACTGATCGCGTCCTGGAGATCGGGACGGGTTCTGGTTATCAAGCGGCAATTCTGGGGGAGCTAGTTGCCGACGTTTACTCGATCGAAATTATCGAGCCGCTGGCAAAAAATGCCGAAGCGACATTACAACGTCTCGGGTACAAAAACGTGCACGTGAAAGCCGGCGACGGTTACAAAGGCTGGCCCGAGCACGCGCCGTTCGACTCCATCATCGTAACTTGCGCGCCCGAGCGTGTGCCGCAGCAATTGATCGATCAACTGAAAGAAGGCGGGCGCATGATCATTCCGGTCGGAGCGAAATTCGCGCAGGAACTTTATCTTCTAGAAAAGAAAAATGGGCGATTAGAGCAGAGCGCTGTTCTGCCGGTTCGTTTCGTGCCGATGGCGGGCGAGGGAGCGGAGAGGTGAATAGCGATAGGTGAGAAGTGAGAG
This sequence comes from Verrucomicrobiota bacterium, assembly GCA_003220075.1. GTDB lineage: Bacteria > Verrucomicrobiota > Verrucomicrobiia > Chthoniobacterales > UBA10450 > AV69. The sequence continues at coordinate 2,698 of QHRJ01000228.1, read as the reverse complement.
GTAAATGCTGATTGCTGAATTGAAGCCCGTTTTCCGACCGTGGTCACCGATCACTTTCACCGTCCGCTTGTGCGATTGCGATACACAAATTCTACTCGTGATCGGATGGAAGCAGAACGACTCGTGATTTGAGAGATCCTTCGCTCCGCTCAGGATGACATGCCACTGATTGTGGCATGTCACTTAATCGTCGCGAGCTTTTTTACATCGACGCGCTTGGCCCATTCCTGAAGCGCGGCCGGGTCCTGTCCTTGGGTCTCGATTTGCAGAAAATAACGCTTCGCCACCATGATCCAGAGGGTGCCGTGTTTGCCCTCGTTCTCGAAGGTCTCGAACCCGGGATTGCCATCGACCGTGACGGCTTTGGAATAGCCTTCCGTCGATGTGGTCGTGAAATTCCACGCCGCTGTCGTTGCTTCCACATAATCAGGGTTGGCCGCGGAATCGAGAATGCTGATCGCGGTCGTCGGCGCCTTATCGCCTTCGCCTTTGCGATAATCGCGGTGCACGTTGGTCAATTTGAATCCGCCAACGTCGGTAGTTGAGCCTTCCGGTTTATCGGCCGTCCAACCCGCGGGAGCATCGGGCAGGAGTGGGAGCAATTTGGAGTAATCAACGACGTTGATGAGAGACGGCAGTTCTTGGGCGCGCACTGACATCGCGATCATGCCCGTGAATGACGTGATCACGGCCAGCACCAGCCGCGCGCTGAGGCAAAACAGATTTCGATTCAAGGGCAACGGCAAGGACACCGTACTCGATTGACTTCGCTTGCTCGCTTTGTCAAGACGCGAACGAGCGCAAGTTTTGGAAGAGGGCACGATTACGAGCGTGAGCACGAGCACGATGAAAGACGACCGCGGTTGGAAACTGCCGCCCTTTACGTAGCATATTGTCACAGATGACCGGAAAATTTAGGATTCGTGACGCCAGCGTCGCGGACATTCCAATCATTCTACAATTGATCCGTGATCTCGCGACCTACGAGCGTGCGCCCAATGACGTCGTCGCCACGGAGGAAGGGTTGCATGAAGTGCTTTTTGGCACAGAGCCGTCCGCGAAAGTGGTGATCGCATTTGAAAATACCGAACCGGTTGGGTTCGCGGTTTATTTCTTTAACTTCTCCACCTGGCTCGGCCGACCTGGGCTTTATTTGGAAGATTTGTTTGTGAAACCGGAAATGCGCGGTCGCGGTTACGGTCGCGCTTTGCTGGTCCATCTGGCAAAGATCGCCCGCGACCACAATTGCGGGCGGATGGAATGGGCAGTCCTGACTTGGAACGAACCAGCGATTGAGTTTTACAAGAAGCTTGGCGCGGTTTCGTTGGATGACTGGCGAGTGTTTCGATTAACGAGCGATGGGATTGGGCATTTGGCGGAATCGTAAATCGCGCCGCGCTGAGCCGCGTGTTTTTAATCGTCATCCCGAGCGAAGTCGAGGGATCCCGTGAAAGTTACCTTTAAGCTTGCGCAGCGGGATTCCTCGGTCCGAGCCGGACGGGCGTTTTTGCTCGGAATGACGGAGGATTGATGAAGATCGAAGATTACGGGTTTCTTAGCGATACACAGACGGCGGCGCTGGTCGGCCGTAACGGGTCGGTTGATTGGCTCTGTTTTCCCCGATTTGATTCCGGTTCGTGTTTTGCGGCGTTGCTAGGCGAATCTAAAAATGGCCGCTGGTTGATCGCGCCGGTTGATAAATCGGCAGAAGTGACGCGAAAATATCGGGGTCACACCTTAATTCTCGAAACCACATTCGAAACTAAGGACGGCGCGGTCCGGTTGATCGATTTCATGCCGCCGCGCGGAGCTAATCCAGACATCGTGCGCATTGTCGAGGGTGTGCGCGGAAAAGTTGCACTGCGCATGGAACTGATCATTCGCTTCGATTACGGGGACGTGGTGCCGTGGGTGCGGAAATGCGGCGACGGACTGGAAGCAATCGCGGGCCCGAACGCGCTGGTCCTACGCACGCCGATTGAAACGCGCGGGGAAGATTTAACAACGGTGGCGGAATTTGAAATCGCGGAAGGCGAGAGAGCGCCGTTTGTTTTAACTTGGTATCAGTCGCATCAGAAACCTCCGCGCGCGATCCATCCCGAGCATGCCCTGCGCGCCACCGAAAAATATTGGAAGGACTGGGCCGGATACTGCGAACACAAAGGGAAATGGAAGGACGCTGTGGTGCGCTCGCTCATCATCCTCAAAGGTCTGACCTACGGGCCCACTGGGGGAATCGTGGCGGCAGCGACAACTTCGTTGCCGGAAAAAATCGGCGGCGTGCGCAATTGGGATTATCGCTACTGCTGGCTGCGCGATGCGACGTTTACCCTTTTCGCGCTGACCCGCGCAGGTTTTGTAGAAGAAGGGCGTTCATGGCGAGGCTGGCTCTTGCGCGCGATCGCGGGCAGCCCGGCGCAGATGCAGATTCTCTACGGCATGCACGGCGAACGGCGTTTGCCCGAATTTGAAATCGAATGGCTCCCCGGCTACGAAAATTCCAGGCCGGTCCGAGTCGGCAATGCCGCCTCGAATCAATTTCAGCTCGACGTTTATGGCGAAGTGATGAGTTCGCTTTATCACGCGCAACAGGCCGGCATCAAAATCGAAGAGACGGATTGGGCGTTACAAAAAGCGCTGCTGAAATTTCTCGAATCGCATTGGCAGGAGCCGGACGAAGGAATATGGGAAGTGCGCG